>NZ_JBRIIO020000005.1:0-43017 GCF_052976845.2 Nakamurella sp. GG22
TGTCGTGCCGAGAGTCTCGTGTTCGACGTCGATCAGAAGGTGCTGGGACCTGGTTTGTACCCAGTCGTAGACCTCATCGATGGTCCGCACCTTGCCGGCAGGTATCCCGGCCCCCGCCAGCCGCTTCAACAGCGCCTCGCTATCGGTGTGTGCGAATGCCTTCTCCACCAGCTCGATGACGCGATCCCGGTTGGCAACGCGGTCCGCGTTCGTCGCCAAACCTGATGCGTTGGTGTCGATCTCGAATTCCGCGCAGAACTGACGCCACAACCCCTCACTGCCGACGGCGATCTGTACCGTGCCGTCGGCGCAGCGGAAGAGACCGTAGGGGGCGATCGAAGGGTGGTGGTTGCCCTGGGCGCGGCCGACCTCTCCGGCGACCGTCCACCGGGTGCCCTGAAACGCATGGACCCCGACGATGCTGCCCAGCAGCGACGTGCGGACGAGTTGCCCGCGGCGGGTGGAGGCCCGCTCGACAAGGCCGGCCAGCACGCCGATGACGCCGTACAGGCCCGCGAGCAGGTCACCGATCGGAACTCCGACGCGCTGCGGATCGTCGGGGCCGGATCCGGTCAGCGACATCAATCCCGCCTCGCCCTGGGCGATCTGATCGTAGCCGGCCCGGCCGCCCTCCGGTCCGTCGTGCCCGAATCCGGAGATGGACAGCGTCACCAGGCTCGGGTTGAGCGCGGTGAGTTCGCTGCCACCGAAGCCCAATCTGGCCAGCACACCCGGGCGGAAGTTCTCCACCAGGACGTCGGCCCTGGCGATCAATCTGCGCAGGGTCTGCTTGCCGTGCTCGGACTTCAGATCGAGCGCGATGGATTCCTTGTTGCGGTTGCAGGACAGGAAGTAGCTGGACTCCCGCGACTGCGAAGGATCGTCAGGTGTGATGAACGGTGGTCCCCAGCCGCGTGTGTCGTCGCCGGTCCCGGGGGTTTCCACCTTGATGACCCTGGCTCCCAGGTCACCCAGGATCATCCCGGCGTGCGGTCCGGCGAGTGCCCTGGACAGGTCGATGACAATCAACCCGGCCAACGCGCCGGCTGCCGCGGTGTCCGATCCGCTCATGTGCGGGTCGTCCACATCCGAAGTGCTCAACTCAGATCGACTCATCTCCGATCGACCCGTCTCCGATCGACCCATTGCGATCAGCCCCAGCCCGGCAGAACCAGCAGGCCCCAGCTGACGATGGGCGCGACGATCATGATCGACATACCCCACTGCATGAGCCGCTTGAAGACCATCTCCCGGTCCTTCTCCTCCGCGTTGGCGACGACGAGCGCGCCGTTGGTGGAGAACGGGCTGCAATCCACCACAGAACTCGAGATGGCCAGTGCGGTGATGAGTCCGATCGCTCCGACCTGTCCGGTCATCAGGAACGGGACAGCGAGGGGGATGAGTGCGCCGAGGATGCCGGTGGTGGAAGCGAACGCCGACACGACGGCCCCGATGAGGCAGATCAGGAACGCTGCGAGCAAGGGAACGCCGACGCCTGCGACCTGGTCGCCCAGCCAGGTGACGGTGCCTTGATCCTCGAGCAGCGACACGTAGGTGACGATGCCGCCGATCAGCAGCACGGTGCCCCAACTGATCTTGTCCACGGCACCCTTGGCGGCCTTGGGGAAGATGAGCGTCAGTCCAACGGCGACGCCGAGCGCGGTGAAGCCGACATCGAGATCGAAGACGAACGCCCCCACAGCGAGCCCGACCAGGCCGATCAGGGTCAGGATGCGCTCGGCATTCAACTGATGGTCGTCGTCGACATCGGTGGTGGTCGCGGTGCGAACCTGACCCGTTCCGCCGGTGGAGCCTCGTGTTCCGCCGCCCGAGCCGGATCCGCCCGAGCCGGATCCGCCCGAACCGGATCCGCCCGAACCGGATCCGCCCGACCGGGACCCGGGTCCGCCCCCGAGGCCGGAATGTGCCCCTGCCCGGCCGGTGGACTCGATCGCCGACTGCGGGGTGCCGGTCACCGATGAACGGGTGGCCTCCCTGGCAGCGGAGCCGGTCACCTGATCCATGTAGGCGTTGTTCTCCAACTCGTGCTCCGCAGTGTCCCTGCGGCTCAACAATTCTCGCCCACCGAATGCGAAGAAGACAACCACCGAGATGAGCAGGGCGGCACCGAAACATCCCAGGAACAGGATCAGCGGACTACCGGGCAGATCGCTGTCGGCCACCACGCCGTTGGTGATCGCGCCGAAGATGCCGATCGGCGAGAAGCTGCCGCCGGTGGCACCCATGACCACGAGGATGCCGATCAGCACCGGGTGAATCCTGAAACGTTTGCCGAAGCCGAGTGCCACCGGTGCGACGATGGCGACAGCTGCCGGCGTGATGGCGCCGATGGCAGTGATCGCCGCGCAGACCACGAACATCGCCCACGGGATCAGGGCTACCCGCCCGCCGACGGCCCGAACCGCGGCATGGACGATCCAGTCCACCGTGCCGTTGTTCTTCGCCAACGCGAACAGGTAGGTCACCCCGACGAGGATGACGAAGAGATTGCCGGGAAATCCGGAGAGCACTTCGCTCGGACCAACGTCGTACACCGTGGCGCCAACCACCGCAGCAGCCACCAGGGCCAGTGCGCCCATGTTGACCGAGCGGATGCTGGCTACCACGAAGACCAGCACAAGAACTATCAGTGCTATCACTTCAGCTGACACGACGACTCCCTTGTCGGACGAGCGGACCCTTCAGCGTTCCGGAGTGCAGCGGAACGGTGGCCACGGCGGTGATGAGTGAGTTGTTCGCGGGCCGAAGCGTCCCAAGGTCTGCGAATTGGCCTAGCCTCTCGTCCAGTGGACCACTTGTCAAGAGGTTGTTTCGGCAGAGAAACAGGCCCGTTGCAGGATAGGGGAACCCAGGTGACGCCCGTCCAGAGGCGCCTGCAGTGGCCTAGCCTCTCGACCTTTGAGCCAATCCGACTTACGATGCGGAAATGTCACTAGTCCGGCGCAAGGATGCGGCACCGCGCTTTGCCCGGCCACGGCTGTACCAGCAACTCGCCGTCCACATCACGGACTTCATCGAGGCCCAGGGACTGTCCCCGGGGGACCGGCTGCCGCCGGAACGGGAATTGGCCGTCGAACTCGGAGTCAGCCGAGCGACACTGGCCCAAGCCCTGGTCGCATTGGAGATGCAGGGCAGGGTCGCGGTCCGGCACGGGGACGGGGCGGTTGTCCTGGATCCCGCCGAACGGGTCGCCGCGGTCGTCGCCGCGCTGGTCGGGTACACCGAGGAATCGCTGGAGTCCGCACGACTGCCGGTCATCGCCGGCCTGCTGGCCGCCGCGACCCTGGCACCCATCCACGCGCGCGCAGTGCCCGAACGCATCCTCGACCAGGGCGCACCCATCGACGAGGTGTGGCATGCCGTGCGGGCAGCCGTCGGCGTCAATCCGCTGGTCGATCTGGACATTGCGCTGGAGCAGGCCGGCGCGCCGATCTCATCTCGCGTCACCGACGCGATGCCGGACCTGGTCGCGGCGATCGTGGCCGGCGATACGGCCGGGTCGTCGCTCGTAACGCCGAACTAGATCTCAGCCGGCTCAACGGCTGTGCAGCGGCGGGTTCGGCTCAGCGCTCCCCGAGGCATGACTCGATATCGCCCCGGTATCCGCGCTGGAACCAGGCGTCGCGTTGTTCGGGTGTGCCGTGACTGTCACCGGAGTAGTCGCCCATGGCGCGCGACACCCGGGTCATTTCCTCCAGTTCCCCGGGCCTGACGGCCAGGTAACCGTCCGCCTCCGCTTTGGCGAGGGTAGCTCCGCCGATGCAGTCCGCCTGTAGTTCATAGTCGTCGACCAGCACCGCCGGGGCCTCGCCGTCGTGCTGGAAGCGGGTCTGGGCGGCATGTGCGGTCTCGTGCGCGACGACCATGTAGAACACCGCCGCACCCAAGTAGCTGTACTCGCGGAAGAACTCCATATCCCAAGCCATGTAACCGGTTCCAGTGCCGATGCTCCCGCAGAAGAAGGCGTTGCCGGCCGTGTCGGCGTCATCGCCACAGCGTGGCAGGGCATCGGACGTCGAGTCGAAGAAGCCGTCCCCGTTCAGCAGTTGAGGTTGCCACCACGCCACCGGGTTACCGAAGTCGTCCTCCCAGGTGGCGAACAGGTCCGTCCAATAGGTGTTCACCACCCCGACAGCGGCAGAGACGTTTGCGCGAATCTCGGTGTCCGACGTGGTGGTCGGTGATGTGGGAGGCAGTGACGTCGAGTGACCTGATGGCAGCTCCTGCGTGCTCGGTTGGACCGTGACGGTCCGCGTCTCGGTCACCGTTCCCTGCTCGATGACCGTTCCCGCGCTCTTGGAACCGGCGGTCGTGCTCGGCAGAGTGCCGGATCCGGCGATCATCGGAGCGCAGCCGGCGAGGAGCGCGAACGTGGTCACCATTCCCGCGATAGCCGTCAGGGCGCGTGTTCTCATTGCGAGTCCTCGTCGTGAACCGTTGCCGGCGGGAGTTGGTGATCGCAGCGTTGCCGGGACAGCCGCCGCGCCACGTCTCGGAGGTTCCCGCCGGCGGTCTCCCACCGTCATCGATGCTCGATAGCAGACCGCCGGCCACCCGACGGCGTTGCGAGCACGGCAAGGCGCTGATGAAGGGACGGCCGGGGTCGCCCAGCGTCACGCCGATCAGCGGGTGAGGGTGGTCACGCCCGCCGCGCTCGCCCCCGTTTCGCACACCGGCCCCGTCAGGCAGCACCGGTTGATCAGGCCGGTCCGTAGGCGTGATGCACGACGCCGTTGTCGTACACGTCGTGTGCCTTCAGGACCAACCGGGTGGGCCCGTCGCCCTCGTTCCAGAACCGCTCACCCTTGCCGAGGGCCAGCGGGTAAACGAAGAAGTGCAGCTCGTCCACCAAGCCATCAGACAGTAGCGCCCGCACCAATTGTCCGCTGCCGGAGATGTAGATGACGCCATCCCGCTCACGCTTGAGGCGGCGGATCGCGGCGGGATCGTATGCGCCCAGGGCCGTGGTGTTCGCCCATTCCTCGCCCAGTGGTCGCGCGCCGACGACGAACTTCTGGGTCTCGTTGAAGAACGGTGCTCCGGGGTCATCCTGGGCAGTACGGTCACGCCAAGCGGGGGCGAACATCTCAAAGGTTCGCCGGCCCAACAGGATGGTCGACGACTGTCCGGTGATCGCGTCGATGGTCTCGCCCATTTTCGGGTCGAAGCCGTACTCGAACGTCCAGCTGGGCTCCTCGAAGACTCCGTCGAGGGTGATGAACTCGTGCGCTGCGATGGTGGCCATGGCGATGTTCCTCTCGGGTTGGTGGTTCCTACCTTTCCCACGAACCGGCATTGCGCGATAGGACACCGAGCCGCCGGATCTTGTGTGTGCGGTGAGACCGGCGAACCCCCCAACCCGGTTCCCGAAACCCTGCAGGTCACCTGGGTCGATCGAGGCGACGGGTAGGTCGAGCACGCGGCCGATCGCTTCGGCAATCCGTCGGGATGGGATGCCATCTTCGGCGACGGCGTGAAGCCGGATGCTGGCCCCACCGCTCTCCGTTGCGGCCTTCGCCAATCCAAGGGCTATCAGCCGAGCGGCATCGGAGCGGTGCACCGCGGCCCAGCGATTGGTCGCGTCCGCTGGGTACCCGGACACGCCCCGCTGGCGGGCAACGCCGGAGATGACCGAGATGAAGCCATGTTCACCCATGCCGTGCACGGTCGGTGCGAACCGAAAGCTCACAACAGGAACGCCGCGGTCGGCGAACTCGAACGCGAGGTTCTCGGCCCCGCCACGGGGCGACTCGGGCCCGTGGAACGGGGATGGGTCGTCCTCCGTGACGAGCCTGCCGGGGGTCAGAGCGGCCACTCCCGAAGCCAACAGGAAGGGGCGGTTGCTGCCCGCCAGCGCGTCACCGATCGTCTGAACTGCCGCCCGTTCGGCTGCGTTGGAAGTCGCAGGTCTGGCGAAGTCATGCTTGTTGGCCAGATGCACGACGGCGTCCGCACTTTCGAAGCAAGCTCTCGGCGATCGGGTTGGCTACTCGCGCCCCTGCGCGATGGAAGGGAAAGTCAATTATTCGATGTTCGCGTGACCGCCCCAGGAAGGCCACTGGCCTCAGAAGGGCACGAACTCGGCGAGGAGCCCCTGTCCGGGCTCCCGCTGGGAAAGGACCCGGCAGAACTCGACGGCGTCCATCTGGATGTCCGGCCCACCGGTGCTCTGGACGTAGCTGCCACCTGCTGGACCGGTGAGGCGCAGCGTGAACGGTTGCCCGTGACGGCCGGCCCATTCGGCGACGACGTCGGCGACAATTCGACCGTCATGAGCGGGGGTCAACGCCAGGGGCCGGCCGACGGCCCGGGAGATGTCGACCCTGTGCATCCACGGATCCCGGACCAGGATGATGTCGAGAAGATAACCAAGTCGCCAGGTCTCGGCAGTGCCGTCGGGGAGCGGTTGCTGCAGCGGGATGTGACGCATCAGTCGCCGGCTGGACCGCCAGCGGGCTGCGGCGGCCCCGGCAACCTTGATCTCAGCGATCAGCGTGGATGTGTCGAGACCCGCGTTGCGCTTCACCTGCAGGGCGGTCAGCGAGTCGATGAAGTCGCGCCCATTCCTGGTCCGGGCGGCGGTCGGCATGTAGGACAGGAACTGCCGCAGGGACGAGAAGGTCTGTGCCATGCCGAGAATGTGACCGGCAACGGCCCGAACATCCCAGTCGGGGCAATCGGTGGTGCGCGACCAGTCGGCCCCGTCAAGGGTGTTGAGCAACTGTTCCACCTGGTCGAATTCTTCGATGGCCAGTGCGGTGCACTCTGGGCGTTCGAGTCGACGGATCGCACCAATCGCGGTCGCGGTGGCGTTCATGTGCGTTTCCTTCCCGGTCTTGCGGGCTGGATGTCAACGGCCTGGATGTGACGGACGAACATGAGGGCGGCGTCGTCGACGAGTCGAGTCCACCGATCGCCGCCCGGTTCGTTGGAGTTCTGCTGGGCGGCCAGCCCGGAGCCGAGCGCGGTGAACAGGTCGATGACCTCGGGCCGGTTCAGGCCGTGGTCGTTGAACCAGTCGCGTGTCAGCTGCATGGCGGTCTGTGAGATGGCATATGACTCGGCTGATGGCTCGAATCCGGGAATGGTGCGCTGGAACAGCAATTGATGCCGGACGGGGTCTGCAACGCAGAAGCTGACGAAGTAGCTCAGAATGACCTTGATGCCGTCCAACAGATCGGCGGGGACGTGCATCGGCCGTCCTTCGAGGAATTGCCGGCACCCTTGCGCGAACATTGCGTCGTAGATCGCGTTCTTGGACTCGAAGTAGGAGTACATCGACGGCGCTTTCAACCCGATCTGCTGGGCAAGATCCCGCATTGACAACGAAGAAAGACCGCCGGCCGCGCACAGTCCCCACGCCGCCTCGAGAATCTCCGCCCTCGTTGCCGAGCGACGTTCGGCACGTCGATCCCTGTTCGGAGTGCCTAACATCGTTCGATGTTAGGCCGCCGAATTCACCTGCGTCAAGACTTTCGCGCGTGTTCGTGCAGGGCTACCCAGATGTTCCCGATTGCCGCGGCCCCGCCAGGTGGTCACACTCCGAGCGTGACCAGCGCGTGGGAGGACGATCCGGGCGTGGCCCGGCTGCTGGCAGCGGCCGCCGTGGCGGGCCCACGCTTTCGGCTCGTTGTGATGGCCAAGGTTCTCGGGCTGGATCCGGGTGACTGTGTGGTCGCGGTGGACCGGGCGGTCCGCGCGGGCGTGCTGGTCATCGCGCCCGACGCCGGCGAGGGTTGGTACGCGGATGAGGGCGCTCGCCGCGTCGCCGAAGGGAGTCTCACGTTGGCGGAACGCGTCGGTCTCCACCGGCGGTTCGCCGAGGTGCTGGAGTCCGAACCGGGTCCCGATCACGGGCAGATCGCGCAGCACCTTACGGCAGCTTCCGCGGCCACCTTGGATCCGGTGGATCGAGCTCGGCTCCAAATCCGTTTGGCCGGCAACAGTCTGGCCGCCGGGGAACTCTTGACTGCCCGTGCCGCGGTGCGGGCCGCGGTCGCTGTGGCCCGCCGCTCTGGCTCGGCGCAGCTGTTGGCGGACGCGGCGTCGACCCTGGAGCCCCTGGGTGAGTCCTCATGGGATGGGGATGTCTACCAGTGGTGTGCGGAGGCGCTCGCGGCCGCCGGGCTCGATGACCACACCCGGGTCCGGTTGCTGGCCCGGCAGGCACAGGCGGCGGTGTACTGCGGCCACTGGACCGAGGCGCTCGAGTTGAGCGACGAGGCCCTCCGCGGCGCCGAAGTTCTCGGTGATCGGTCCTTGGTCATCGATGCGCTCACCGCCCGTCAGTTGGCGACGAGCGGGCCGGACGACATCGAGGAGCTGGTACGGCTTGCTGATCGGATGGCGGATCTCGGCACGTCGACGGGTCGCGCGGACGTTGAGATGTGGGGGTGCCTCTGGCGCATTGACGCCCTCGGGTTCGTGGGCGATTTGACGGCGATCGAGGCTGAGACGACCCGGCTGGCGAGCTGCGTCGGACGCATCGACGACAGCTCTAGCCGCTGGCATCTGCTAGGGGCGCAAGCTGCGTTGGCGTTGGCCCGGGCGGAGTTCGCGCGAGCCGAGCGTCTCCAGGGTGAGGCGGTCGAGCTCCTGGAGCAGATTGGTCATCCGGCCGTGCACGGCGCTTCGGTGTCGTTTCAGGTGTGGCTTGGCCACCATGTCGGACACTCCGAGGAGATCCTCGAGCCCGAGGTCTGGGAGTTCGGCACCGACCCGCGCTGGGCGCTGGGTGCACGCCTGTTCCGTGCATTCGTGTTGGTGGACTGCGGCCGCACCGAGGAGGCGGCCGTCCAGTACCAGCGATGCGGTGCTCCACAAGGCTGGGACATTGCGCGCTGGGGAGTGCTGCCGGTGTGGGCGATAGCGGCCAGGGTGGCCGCCGCACTGGGTGCGGACAACGACGCCAGGTATCTCTGCGGCCGGTTGGAGCCCCATCGCGGGCGGTACGTCGTGGGTGGCGGTGGTGCAACGCGTTACCTGGGGCCTGTCGAGCTGACCCTGGGGGCCTGTGCCAGTGCGCTCGGCGACTGGACCGCCGCACGACAGGACCTGCGCCGAGCCGGCACCTTGTGCCGCGAGGCCGGTATGCCGGGCCTTCGGGTGGAAGCCGACTGCCTGCTCGCCGAGGCGCTTGACGCGTCGGGAGACCCGGTCGCCGCCAGGGCCGTTGCGAGGGAGGCGATATCGATCGCCCGCACGCTGGGGATGCCCCCCTGGACCAGGCGGCTGGAGCAGTTCGCGGTCCCGAACCCGCTCAGCCCCCGAGAGCGGCAGATCGCCGCGCTGGTGGCAGATGGCCTCAGCAACCGGGAGATCGCGGCGCGCCTGGTCATCTCTGAACGCACCGCGCAGAACCACGTGCAGCACATCCTGGGCAAACTCGGTTTCGGAAACCGGGCGCTGATCGCCGCCTGGATTGAGCGGAACCGATCCCGATGAGCAGCCGGATGAGTAATTCGAACGATGTGTCTGCTGCCCCTCGACCGCTTTGCTTCCATTGTGGAACGACTCGACTCACCGAACGGCGGGCCTGACCGGGCGCTGTGGGAGTCCGTGGTGACCGCATACCGGAAGAAGGTCGACGGTGATGCGCCGCCGCCCGGTTCGAACCAGCGCACGGAGGCCGCCCGGGCGAGGCTCGCGATCGACCGCGGTGCGAGCACAGTCGTCGACCTGTATGTCGACCCGATCTGCCCGTACACATGGGTCGCCGCCTGCTGGTTACGCGAGGTCGGCCGGCTGCGGCCGGTAGAAGTGCGACACCACGTCATGAGCCTGCACCTCCTGAACGCCGGTGGGGTGCTCGAGAAGCGCTACGCCGGGATGGTCGGTCCTTCTCGCGTGGCGATGGCAGTGGCGCAGCACCACGGTCGTGACGCACTGCGCGCCTGGCATCGCGAGTTCGGTCACAGGATCTTCGACCACTGGAGATACCCGTCGCCCAGGGAGTATCGGGCCGCCACATGTGACGCGCTGGCCGCGACGGGCCTGCCGACCGACCTGGCACACGTCGCGAGGTCGGACGCGTATGACGACGCGCTACGCCGCAGCACCGACGAGGCGATCCTCCCGGTCGGACTCGACGTCGGCACACCGGTCGTTCATGTCAACGGAGTTGCCTTCTTCGGCCCGATCCTTAACGCGGTTCCCCTCGGGGCGGTAGCCCTCCGGCTCTTCGACGGCATTCGGCTGCTGGCCGAGAGCCCCGATTTCTACGAGTTGAAGCGCACCCGGACCGGTCCCCCCGATGTCTGGTACCCGCCGGACGATGTCGTCGACGAAGGGCGCACCCATGAACCATGACCTGCTGTGGACGGCGATCGATACGCAGCGGCTCCGCACCACCGACCTGCTCGGGGAGCTGACACCAGGGGAGTGGGACACTTCCTCGCTGTGCGACGGTTGGACCGTCCGAGACGTGGCCGCACATCTGACCCTGCAACAGATGACCATCGGCTCGGCACTCCTGACTGCTCTGCGGCATCCCGGCAGCCTCAACCACATCATCAACGCATCGGCACGCCGCCGGGCCGAGCAGCCGTCCGACCAGCTCATCGCCCAGATCCGCGGCATGGTCGGCTCTCGCCGGCACAACGTCGGTGTCACGCCCCTGGAGACGCTCATCGACATCGTCGTGCACGGCCAGGACGTCGCTGTCCCGCTCGGACGAAACCTCGCCGTGGACCCGTGGGCCGCCGCGACGACTGCTGACCGGCTGTGGTGGAGCCGATCCACCCGGATCGGCCGCCTGAAAGCGAGGGTGTTCGCGGACCTGGACCACCACGGTCTTCGGTTCGTCGCCACGGACGCGGACTGGTCGGCCGGGGACGGGGAGGAAGTCCGGGGCCCGTTGCTGTCCATCGTGCTCGTGCTCGCCGGCCGCCCGGTCGGTGCGGAACACCTGGAAGGTTCAGGCGTTTCCATTCTCTGCCAACGACTTTCATCGAGCTCCAACACCCTCAACAGCGCAGTGGCAAGGAACCATCATCCATCTTCCGACGACCCGGGCATCTGAAGCACCCAACCCAGACATCGACAACCTGATGGAGGAGCCATGAGCACCATTCACGTCCGACCTGGAGAGGGCCGGCACTTTCCGATGATCGACGGCGACCACATCGCGAAGGCCTCCGTACACGACGCAGGCGGGGCCTTCGAGGTCTTCGAGGTGATCGCGCCCGCCGCACCGATGGCGCCACCGCATGTCTCGCCATGGACCGGCGTGCTGTTCCTGATCCAGGGCCGGATCACCGCACTCGTCGACAACACGTCGTACGACGTGGAGCCCGGTGGGCTGGTCGTATTCCCGGCCGGGACCCCGAGCACCTTCGGAGTCATCGGTGAGTCTGCCCGGTTCGTGGCGATCACCTCCGGCGACGGCGCCGGGCGGTTCTTCGCCGACTTCGCCGGCTCGGTGCCGGTGGACCGGCCGGTCGAGGAGGTGATGCAGGCAATTCTCTCGGTGACCAAGCGCCACGGCGTTGCGCTCGCGAGCACGTGAGCAGCACCGGTCATTTCGCCGCGTGTGGCGATCGGGGTAACTGGACTATCGCCTGTGCTGACCGCCGCGGACCATGCGGATGACCCGCATTCCGCTCTCGACCTGGGCCGCCCCGTCGGCGTCGAAGCCGTGCTTGCGGTAGAAGGCCTGGGCACGCGGGTTGGGGTCGGCCACCCACAGTGCCACCGACTCCCCCGGATCGACGACCGCCTCCAGCAGCGCCGGCCCCGCACCGGTGCCGTGATCGGCGACGTACACGTAGAGCACGTAGAGGTGCCTCGCCCACCCAGCGGCGGGATCCAACGCCGGGCCCGACATGGCGATTCCGATCAACTCGCCGTCCCGCTCGGCGACAGCCACCCGATTGGGTCGATGGCGCTCGTCAGTCAACGCCGCAGTCCAGAACCGCTCCCGAACGGCCAGTAAGCCTGGGTCGTCGAGGTCTGCGTCCGACATGAGTCCCCGGTAAGTCTCCTGCCAGCACCGCACATTCACGCGCGCCATCTGCACGACGTCCTCGATTCGAGCCGGACGGACGGCCAGGGGCGAGCTCATCGCCGAATGGTAGGCCGCCGAACCCGTCTCGCCCCGGCGGTGACAGCAGCCGCCACACGAGATGTCTGCTGCTGTCGTCAATGGGTCGCGCAGCAGTTCTCGAGGAGTTTGATCGGGTCCGCAGAAGGTGGTGGTCGCTGTCAGAGCGGTTCAGCCGGGGCCGTCGGGATGGGCGAGATCGTAGGCACGCGAGAGTTTCTTGGGGACGACCATGCGCCAGGCATCAACGACGAGCTCGCGGACCCCGCTGGGTGCCAGCGCCGCCAGATCGGTGTGGATCCAGTTGCAGCGCAGGTCCGTCGCGGAGGGCAGCTGAAACTTCTGCGGCTCGCCGACGACCAGGGCTGCCCTCTCCTCCTTGGGGAACGCCAAACTCGCGTTCAACGCTTCTTGCCACCCATGCCCGGCACGGACGCGACTTGGTTCATCCACGCCGCGACCTGGGGTGCGTCCAGGTCATCTACGGACGTGAGCTCCACACCTCGTGTCGACTTGCCCATCCCCACCGGCGTCACCGGTGGTACCGGCTCGAGCGCCACGCCATTGACGAACATCAGCTTCACATGGCCCGCGAAGCCGCCACAGCTGAAACACCACCCGTCGCCGACGCCGTAGTACGACATGCCCCACTTCACCGAACGCTGGAGCCCGGGCAGCGTCTTGGCCGCCAGCGCATCGACCGCTTCCGCGATGCCGCGCTGCGGTTGCGGCAGGCTGGCGATATAGGCGAAGACTGGCTTGTCACCGACCGCTGCCTTCGCGGGGCTCGCCCTGCCGGTCATCGCCTCTGGCAGGGTGGTGCCGACGCCAGCTTCTACAGAGGTGCTTCGGGGCGGCTTGTCATGTGCGTTCTTGCCGTGGTGGTCGGAACTCATGGCTTCTCCTGCGTCGGGCGATTGATCCTCTCGCCCCGTAGACCGGCGGAACCACGTGTACTCATCGCTTCCCGCAGGGCGGAGTCACATTTTCTTGTCGAACGGAGTGGGCAAAGGAGTTGATGAGAACGGCGTCATCCGCCGCAGTGGCTCTCAGGGTGGGTCGCTGTCATGGTCGGCCAGGGTTGTTGCCCCGGCGAGCACGTCGTGTTCCAGGATGCGATGGGCCCGCACGGGTTCTTCCAGCAGAGGGCTGTGCGCGGAATTGTCGAAGGTGTAGAAGCCCTTGACCGGTGCCTGCAGCTGATCAAAGTAGTCCCTTGCCAACGAGCTGACACAGGTGTAATCGAACTTGCCTTCCAAGAAGTACACCGGGATCTGCAGCGCGGGAACACTTTTGCGGACGTCAATCCTGATGAATTGATCCCAGAGACCGAAGCTGCGGGAGAATGCCCGCCCGCGCCAGAGGTTGAGCTTCTCCCGCACCGTGTAGCCGCGGAACCGCCAGGATGCCAAGAAGATCCCGGTGATTACTGAGGTCATGTCATGAGTGGTGCCTATCCCGAGCCGGTGCATCGCGGTGTCCCGCAGCTTGAGGTATTCGCCCGACGTCCCGCCGGTCATCGATACCGGTGCAGCCCGAAGTTTTCGCACCATCGCGGTGTCGCCGCGCTCTTGGTAGGTGGCCAGCATGTAGTCGTAGGCCATCTTCTCGGATTCAAGCTGATGCACCATCTGCGCCATTCCGAGGTATGCCTTGTAGCGTTCCGGTGCCCGTGCTGCTGCCTGCAGGGCGATGAAGCTGCCCCAGGAATGACCCAGGAGGTAGATCCGGTCCTGGCGAAACCTATCCCGTAGGTAATCGGTCACTGCGATGGTGTCGGCAATGAACTGTTCGATCGTCATCGTGTCAGGTGCTATGTGAGGGTCGTAGGAAAGGGCGGCACCGCGCTGATCCCACCAGACGAGGGTGAACAGGTCTTCCAGGCCGGTCGGATAGTCCTGGGTGAGGGGGTAATCGGGCATTCCTGGTCCGCCGTGCACCCACAGCAGAATCGGGTTGGCGAAATCCTGACCGCGGATGATCAGGCCCTGCCGAGCGCCGTTGATCAGCACCGAGACCTTCTCCGAGATGCTTTCGGTCAGGGGTCGGCCGTTCGCATCGGTGAACGGCTCTGCGTTTCCACCTTTCCGCCACAGCAGCAACCTGTGCCGGCGCAATGTCGATGCCAACGGTGGTCCCTCCTACCTTCACCCCTCGACCGCACGTTCTTCCGTAGCCTCTGCCGCGGCTGGGTGCGCCGCCAGAGCCGAACGACCCGTGATGGCCTCTCGTTCGCGATGACCGGTCTGACCAGCGCCGCAGGACGCGTTCGGGGTGGTCAGCGAGGCTGAGCCTTTCCTGTTCGGAAACTCGGTCGTCGACCTCGGCGCGGTAGGTCGATACTCCCCGGATGAGCGAACCGGTGAGTCGTTGGTCCAGCGCTGTTTCCGAACCCGAGATGTGGGTCGATCCGGATGACGATCCGCGTGAGAATCAGGCCTCGGGGATTGATGAACGCAGCATCCTGATCGATTACCTGCGCCGTTACCGGCTGACCATGCAGATGAAGTGTGCCGACCTGAACGCCGAGCAGCTCGCGCGCAGATCCGTTCCGCCGTCGACCATGTCGCTGCTCGGAATGGTCCGCCACATGGCGGATGTGGAGCGGAACTGGTTCCGGCGGGTGATGGCGGACGATCATGCCCCGCCCTTGTACTACTCGCCGGAACAGCCGGATGGCGATTGGGCTGGCGCGCGCGCCGATGACGCCCTCGTCACTGAGGCGTTCCAGTCGTGGCGCGACGAGGTCGCGTTCGCGGAGGACTACGTCGACCGGACCGATGACCTCGGGACCCTGGGAACGCATCATGGCGATCCAGTCCCATTGCGGGACGTCCTGGTGCACATGATCGAGGAGTACGCCCGGCATTGTGGTCACGCGGACCTCCTGCGCGAATGCATCGACGGCAGGGTCGGCCAGTAGCAATCGGCCTACCCGGGTCAGGAGGTGGACGCGGTGAGGGCCAGGCGGGCCAGTGCATCCGGGTTGGCGAAGGGAATCATGTGAGCTGCCCGGGGCATGCCTCCTGACGTACGACCCAGGGGCTCGGCCGGGCACTCCCGATGTTGCGGGCTGATGCACGACGGTGCTGAACTGTGGCTGTGACCTCCGGCCGATCGCAACCGCCTGCGGAGTCCGCCGCGGCGGTTCCCGAACCGTTGCTCATGGCTCTTCGGCAGGATCTGACTGCGGAACTCGAAGCAAACCAGGTCGCGTTGGACGATCTCCGGCTGCAACGATCAAGTCGGTTCGACGACGACGAGCACGACCCCGAGGGGTTACCGCTGTCGGGGGAGTATGCGCGTCTCGATGGCCTGCGGCGGGCTACGGAACGCCGCATGGCCGAAGTGAATATGGCACTCACCAACGCCAAGGCCGGCCACTACGGTGTATGCCGTGTCTGCGGCGGCGTCATCCCGGCCGGTCGACTGGAGGTGCGGCCGACGGCCACCGAGTGTGTGACGTGCGCCGCTCGGTGAAAGGCTTGTAGGGGATGCTGCCCGTCTTGGACCAAGGCAAGAGCCCTGTCCTGAACAGCGATCCGGCGCCGACTGCACCGGCACCCACGGGACAGCACAGGATCTCGCCGCGGCAACGACCAGAAGCTCTGCGAGGTAACACAATTCAATTCGTAGGGCAGAACAGAGAGTTACTCAGTGAATGGTAGCCGATCGGGCACGTGCATTCCTGTCCGGACGCCACCTATCCGGCGATCTGGGCCCGCGAGCTGAAGCCCAGTGCGTTCAGCGTCCGGTGATCCGGGCCAGCAGATCAGCTGACTTCGAACGGAATGCGTCCCCGCAACTCCGGCGGAATCACGCTGAGCCGTTCCGTGTGGCTTCGCAGGAAACCCGGCCTCGAGAACCTCCGCCCATCAGTGGAATCGCGTCACGGCACCGGCCCGCGCAGCGCCCGCGTCACCAGCTCCACGGTGCCCTCGACAGCGCCCAGCACACTGGGCACGATCGTCACTCCCGGGCGGCCCGAGACAACGTCCAACAGGTCGTCGTACATCCTTCCCAGGAGGGCCGGGCCGCCTCGCTGACCGACGAGTCGATGGTGGTGGCGGATCCACGGGTCGTCGACGTCGTCGGCGCGACGATCGAATCGTCGGATCGACGCACCCCGATCGTCCAGCAGGAGCACCTCACGGAACTCTGCGCCGTGAGCCGCCGAGAGGTCTGCGAAGGCGGTGATCTCGCTGAGCTTGCCGAGGTACTGGGGCATCACGACGTCGCGGCCGCTGCGCAAATGGCTCGCTGCCATCGCCCGGACGAGCGGCGAGACCACCGGCCAGGTGTCGATCTCCTCGTCCTGCCATCCGCCGACCAACTGATGCACGCGGTCGACGTCGAGGTTCAGGGTGCCCGGATTCCGGTCGGCGTACATCGCGGCCACCGTGGACTTGCCGATGCCCGGTGGCCCGTTGAGATGGACGAGACGCGCCACCGTGCCACGGTAAGGCGGCGCAGCGCGCTTCACACCGGGTTCGCGGTCAGAGGTTCACCGCAACCGGTCATCGCCGCGAGTGGCGGCCCGTTCCTCGGCCCGCGAATCTGATCGCGCGGGCGTGCTGTTGGCTCTGGTGCAAGTACCCCTGCGAAGGCACCGATCAGTTTCGTGACCTGGACCGGTCGGGACCTCTGAGACCGGCTTGAGGAAAGGGCACGGCGCGATGCGGAAGCTTATTTACGGCATGAACCTGACGGTGGACGGCTACATCGCCGCACCCGGCGACGACATCGGGTGGAGCGGCCCCAACGATGAGCTGTTCCAGTGGTGGCTCGAGCAGGAGCAGGCGATCGGCCTGTTGCTGTACGGGCGCAAGCTGTGGGAGGCCATGAGTTCCCACTGGCCGACCGGTGACCAGGACCCCGATGCCACCCCGGCGCAGATCGAGTTCGCGCGGAACTGGCGGGAGACGCCGAAGGTGGTGTTCTCGTCGTCGCCCCTGAAGGTCGACTGGAACACCCGCCTGTTCGCCGGCGACGCGGTCGCTGAGATCACCCGGCTCAAGGCCGAGGACGGCGAGCCGATGAGGGTTGGTGGCGCAACCCTCGCCCGCGCGGCCCTGCGGGCCGGGCTGGTCGACGAGTACACGATCGTGACGCATCCGGTCCTGGTGGGCGGCGGCACGCCGTTCTTCGCCACGTTGGATAGCTGGGTGAACCTGAACCTGGTGGAGACGCGGACCTTTCCCGGCGGGGTGACTCTGGCCAGGTATGACAGGAGCCGTTGAGCGCTCTGCCCACCCGCGGGGCCAGGGGAGCTGGATCGCGCATTCGTCGTCGACCGCGAGTGATTTCAGTTTTCCGGGCGCATATTGGTTTGCGACCCTCAGGACGTGCAACAATCGGTCGACGCCCTTTGGGGGTAAATCAATATGGAATTGATGGCGAAGTCCACGGCGAACCAGCCCGGCCCGATCACCTCGACAGCCGAGCGTGTCGCCCGGTACGCCCACCAGGGTCGGTTCGACCGGATCGGCGCTCCGTATATCGATCATCCGGAACGGGTCTCTCGGCGGCTTACCAGCCGCGGCTACTGCGATGAAGTCGTCGCCGCCGGCTGGCTCCACGGTGTCCTGCAGGACACCAATTGGACAGTCCGATCCCTGCGCGCGGCCGGCATCACGGGTGACACGCTGGCGCTCGTTGAGGTGATGACCCGGCGCCACGGCCAGCGTGACGCGGACTACTACGCGGGACTGGTCGACGCCGGACCTGCGGCGGTCGCGGTCAAACTCGCCGACATCGAAGACAGCGCGGACTCGGATCGTGCTGCCGTGCTCGATCAGGGCGACCGGGAGCGGTTGGCCCGTAGGTACAAGACAGCCCGAAAGCTGCTCTTGGCGCACCAACCGACCGAGTTACCTCTGCACGGCGAAACATGACCACCAAGCTCGGAGCTGGAAGCGTGCCACGGTAGCTACCGCGCGCGTCGTGCCCTCGATTGACCCGGCCGGTCGACTCCGACCGCCACAGCTCGATCACAGCTGGGTACCTGCCCAGGAGGTGAGGCTCGCGTCCATCGCCCGGCCGGGCGGACCGTTTCGCCGCGGAACCCGGGCGCCATTCCACACCTTCCGGGCTCGAATTCTCGTTGGAGGTCGAATTCCGGCACCCGCTGTCCCTTGTGTCAGCCAACTTTTTGCCCGTCAGAGTGATTGTTACCTTTCGGCCCAACGCATTCGAGCAGCCGGGTCATTGTTGCCGGAATCGGCGTTACGGTTTGGTGTCGTCGGCGACAAATGGGGGAACTGACATGACGTCCACTTCTGGCACCTCGAATGACCCGCTCCACCCCGCAGCGCCCAACCCCTGGAACGGGATTTCGCCGGCGGCCCTGGTACCCGCTGATGCTCCAACGCGGCCGGTGCTGCTCGGCGCACAGATGAAGCTGCGCAACCCCCTTCTGGTCTGGTTGGTGTTCCCGGTGATCACTCTGGGGATTTACAGTCTGGTGTGGTACTTCAAGATTCACAACGAGATGTTGCGCTTCGACCCTCGCCAACCGATCAAACCCGCCGGGTCTCTACTGACGGTGATGTTCGGCGGAATCATCATCGTGCCGCCCTTTGTTTCGTACTTCAATACTGGCAACCGAATCGCCACGGCGCAGCGGGCTGCGGGTCTACCGGCAACCTCTAACCCTTGGATAGGATTCGTGCTGATTTCGTCTTCGGCTTGAGCCCGCTGTATTACCAGATGGAATTGAACAAGATCATCAAGCATTATGGCGTGCCGGAACGGACGCCGGTGGCATTGGCCGGCTGATCCGGAACCCCCGGGCTGAATCTGTCCGCCGTCCCGCAGGTCAGCTCGCGCATGAGGCGCACCGACCACACGCAGGTGTGAGAGCGCGGTCGGGTCCTCTGCCCCGGCCACTGGGGCGAACCGCCGGGTGCCAGCAGCTGATGGGCGCTGGGTTCGCCGATGACCAAGCAGTCACCGGCGGTCGTATCGGCGCCGGAGTTGGGGCGAATGCGGCCGGCCCCGCCCACGACAACGCCCAGCAACCACCAGTCGCCGTGCGATGGGCCGGGGCACTTGGTTCGGGTAGGGCCTGCGCAGCAAACTCACTGTTCGTTCCTGGTCGGCTCCACCCGGCTCCGTCCGGCGCCAGAGTGTGCGCGACCATGCGTCGTCAGGACGGCAGAAAGTGGTGGAGGGACGCGCCGCCCGGGACGACGGCCTTAGATCAACAACGAAACCTCGGCCCACATTTTGACGGCGAATCGGGCGTAACGAAGATCCTCAGCCCCCGGGATCCTTGGCCGGGAAGGTCGGATCGGCGCCCAGCAGCCGGGCGGACAGTTGCCCGTTCACGGCGATGAACAGTTCGTACTGCCGATCGTCGTGATTGGTTTGGATCCAAGCCTGAACCTCAGTGAGCGTGGTACCGGTGACCAAGTATTCTTCCGATTCCCAACCGACGTCATCGGGTCGAACACCGGCGGGTAGACCAGTGACGTCCCGGCGCCAGAACACGACGTAGTACTCGATTTGCGTTGCGGCGGTTGGCATCGATCGCGGGTCGACCGGCGCTGCGACTACATCGCCATGGGACGTAGACAAATTGGAGAGCCCCTCCCTCGATGGTTACTGCGCCGTTCTTCATGGTTCCTCCCAGGGCACTGCTGGGCCCTGATGGGCAGAGTGGTATTCGTTCCGCTGGCGGCCATCCGTACAAACTCGTCACCTCGGTCCGCAGATCCAAATGGCGCCCCTGCGGCCGCCGTGATACCGGTAAGCGCCAGCGCGAATCGCGCGCAAAATGATTCGCCCGCAACAGTTCTCCGCCACCACCTGCCCGGCATTTACCGTCTCCTGTCGCAGGACCTGAAGGTTGGACGGATATTCCTAGCACGAGAATCCTCGAGCCCGCTTTGCGTCATTGTGTCGAGGTCGGGTGATCCCGCGCAACGGATTGGTATTGATGCGGACAGGTGGGCACGTTCCGGTTCAGGTGGCCGCCGATCATGACGAAGCGCGCCCCGGCTGCCTGCCCGGTGGGGTTTGAAGGGCATCTAAAAGCGGTCGAGGCGGCAACCCGTCAGTGCTGATTCGACCCTGTTGTGAATCAGCTCCCGCGCGACCAGGCGGCCGACGGCAGGTGCAAGCGTGACCGCGGCGTGCATCACCGCCAGATAGAGACCGGGCATCTCGGCGACCGGGCCGATGATCGGCTCACCGTCCACCGGCATCGGGCGTGCTCCTATTCGGGTGCTGAGCAGGTCGACATTCTCGGCACCACTGAACGTGTGCCGGACGGCGGCAAGGGTCCGTTCGGGGGAGTCTGCAGCGGCGATCAGCCGGTCCGCAGCGACCTGCCGGAGATCGAAGTCGGGGTTGTTGATCACGGTTCGAACGAGACCGGCCGCGGCGCGGAGATGGAACAACGGGCACGGCGATGGTTCGACCGGGATGTCAACACCGAGCGGTTCGGCAAGCGGTGCCGTTGCCACTCCGGCTGTGAGCACCACGGTCCCACCGGCGAGGGTCCCTGCGGTCGTGTCGACTCCGATGACCCGACCCCTGGCATTCCGGCGGATGGCGGTGACCGGGGTGTTCGGATGTACAAGAGCACCATGTGCGCGGGCGCCCGCGACCAGCCGCTTGGTCACGCCCACCGGGTCGACGGCAGCGTCAGAGGGTGCTCACAGGGCCCACTCCGGGGGCTGCCGCAGGTTCGGCTCGAGCCTTGCCACGGTGGCTGCGTCCACGATCTCCTGCCCTGGCCCGGCATTCGGTGTGCCGCCGTCGGGGCCCCAGGTCAGTGAGCCGCACCAGTTCACCGGAAGTCCCGGCAATTCCGCCTGTACTCGGCGGTACTCCTCGATCGCAGTCCTCCGTAGGCCGGCGGCGGATCCGGTACGTACACCGGACGCCCCGTGAGGTTCCCCCGGAATGGTGGACGAGGGTTACGCGGCCCGGTTGACCGCGGTTGACGCTACCTCGTAGTGCACGGGGCTGATCTGGCCGATCGCTGAGTGCCGACGGACCGTGTTGTATCGGTGGACCCAGGCATCGACGGCAGCGATCAGCTCGGTCTTGGTGGTGAAGGTGTGCCGGTAGTAGTACTCGTGCTTGAAGGTCGACCAGAGCGATTCGACGCCGGCGTTGTCCCAGCAGATCCCGGTCGCACCCATCGATCGGAGCAGCCCGTGACCTGCGGCGATGTCCTTGACATGACCGCTGGTGTATTGAGATCCCTTGTCGGAATGCAGGATCGTGCCGGCACAGTGTCCACCACGGGTCGCGACCGCGGCGTTGATGCAATCACCGACCAGTTCGGCTCGCATGTGGTCGGCGACTTTCCATCCGAGAATTCGTTTCGAGTGCTCGTCTTTGACGGCGCAGAAATACAGATCGCCTTCACCGCAGGTGAGATAGGTGATATCCGATGTCCATACTGCGTCGAGGCGGCCCTGGTCGAAGTGGCGGTCAATGAGGTCGGGCGGGAACGACGCGGTCGGGTCGATGATGGTGGTGCGGACCTTGAAGGTGCGCGGGCTGATCCCGGCGATACCGAGTCCGGCCATGATCACCGCGATGGTGTTCTTCGAGACCTTATCGCCGAGTTCCCGCAGGTCAGCGGTGATCCTTGGGGAACCGTAGGTGCCCAGGGAGTCCTTGTGCAGTGAAAGCACCTTCACCTGCCGGTCGCTGCGCAGTTGCGCGGCGGCGCTGGGTGTCTGCACGCCGCGGCGCCGTGCCCGCCAGGCGTGGTAC
This sequence comes from Nakamurella sp. GG22, assembly GCF_052976845.2. NCBI lineage: Bacteria > Bacillati > Actinomycetota > Actinomycetes > Nakamurellales > Nakamurellaceae > Nakamurella > Nakamurella sp. GG22. The sequence continues at coordinate 21,797 of NZ_JBRIIO020000005.1, forward strand.
CCGGACTTGGAGACTGGAAGGTTCCTGGCCATGACGGCAACAGAGGTGTTCGCGTATTCCGCGTCCATCAGTTCAAAGCAGGTCACTTTGATTGATTCGCCGCGAAATACGCCGATGCTTTTTTTAGGAACGCGATGTCCTTCTCCTGCTCGGTGACCTGCCGGCGCAGTCGCTGCAGTTCTGCACGTTCGGCACCGGTCAATGGTGCGGTGCCGTTGACGGTGGCGGCCTCGGTCCGGACCCGTTCGTCGCGGACCCATCGGCCCAGCAGTTGCTCGCCCATCCCGAGCTCTCGGGCGACCTCGGCGACGGTGCGACCGGTGTCGATGACCCGGTGCGCTGCCTCGACCTTGTACTCGGTCGTGAAAGACCGACGTGATTTGGACACGGGAACATCCTCCCAGCAGGCCAAACAGGCCCGCTAGATCGATGTCCACTACGCCGGGGGAACCTCACCGATCCAGGCGAACGAGTGCGCCGTCACCCCCGCCCCGGGCCTCACGGCGTCGATGAGGTTCACGACGGCGCCGGCCCGGGCGGCGTGATAGGCCACGGACGCCCCGACGACTCCTGCTCCGACGACCACGAGGTCTGGTGCGGGGCTCACCTGCCAACCCTGTCAAGAACCAGCAGCGTCACCAACTGGTTAAAGGCCAGCAGCTTCCCGCAAGCCGCCCGTGGTGCGCAACGAGTCGGGCGCGGCCAGCGCGGCGGGCCACTTGGCGCTCGTCTCGTCCGGGTTCAGTCGTAAGGCAGGTTTGGAAACGCACACCGACCCGCAACGGCGCGGGCCGGTTGCGCGATTGCGGCTCGGTCGATCCCGAGTCGGACTGTCGTCGCTGATGAACGCTTGCCTGTCAAGGTGACGTTGATGCCCTGGTCGGCGACTTCGGCGGCGAGTGACTCGGTGAGCCCTTCGAGCGCGTACTTGCCGGCGCAATAGAGCCCCCAGCCCGGGAAGGAGGTGAGTCCGAGTATCGAGGAGACGTTGATGATGTGACCGCCGTGCTGTTCGCGGAACCCGGGCAGCACGGCACGCAGGACGTTCCATACTCCAAAGATCTGTAGGTCGAACATCTCTCGCGCCTCGGCGTCGGTGACCTCTTCGACGGCGGCGAGGACGCCATAACCGGCGTTGTTGACGACGACGTCAAGGCCACCGAAACGCCCCTTCGTCGCGGCAACGGCGGCGCGTACCTGCTGCTCGTCGGAGAGATCCACGGCGAGCGGCAGCAGCCGGCTGGTGTCGACTCCGTCGACGCGGTGGTGAGGCGCTCGACCGAGCGGGTGGTGGCAGCGACATTGTCGCCGCGCCGAAGTAGCTGGCTGACCAGGTCGAGGCCGAGACCTCGCGATGCCCCCGTGACGAACCAGGTCGCCGGGCCTGCGGTGGGGTAGGTCATGTTCCTTCTCCTCAAAGTGGTTGACGGGTCGGCTGTTCGAGCCGATAGCTCTACGCTCACACGCGGAGCGGGCCTTTTGGGGCGCATACCTGGCCCGGTGCCTCCTAATGGGAGTACAGCCGACGGTGTGCAAGTCTGCTGTCCGAGCCGCCGGCGCGGTGAACACTTTGCCAAACCCAGGCACGCGATGCCTAGGGCTAGATCGTGTCCCGCGCTGGTTGGTGAGGAGTCTGTAGGGCTGGTGGGATGTCGTGCCGATGTGAGCACTGATCCATTAGGTAGCACCCGGTCTCCTCGTGGCTCGCCGATGTTCCTGCGGCGTGAGGAGGACGCCAGGTGTTGTTCGTGGGTGATGACTGGGCCGAGGACCACCACGACGTCGACCTCGTCGGCGACGACGGCCGCCGGCTGGGTAAGAAGCGGTTCCCGGAGGGTGTGACGGGGCTGGCCGGTTTTCACGCGTTGATCGCTGATCACTTACCGGAGGATGCTGATCCGTCGGACGTGGTGATCGGGATCGAGACCGACCGCGGTCCGTGGGTGCAGGCGTTGATCGCAGCCGGGTACACCGTGTATGCGGTCAACCCGTTGCAGGCAGCCAGGTATCGGGAACGGCACGGCACCTCCGGATCGAAGAGCGACCCGGGCGATGCGCATGTGCTGGCCGAGCTGGTGCGGCTGGACCGGGCGCATCACCGACCCGTGGCCGGTGACAGCGACACCGCCGAACACGTCAAGATCCTGGCCCGCACGCACCAGAGCATGATCTGGTCCCGGCAGCGGCAGGCGAACATGCTGCGCTCGATGCTGCGGGAGTTCTACCCCGCTGCGTTGCTCGCCTTCGGTGACGACCTGACCGGGAGGGACGCACTCGCGGTTCTCGCGGCCGCGCCAAGCCCGGACCAGGGCAAACGGCTGACCACCGCACGGGTGATCACCTTGCTGCGGCGAGCAGGACGGCAACGCAACCATCAGGCCGCGGCGGAGCGGATCGTTGCCGCGTTACACACCGAGCAGCTGACCGCGCGACCCGGCGTGGTCACCGCCTACGCGGCGAGTACCTCGGCGTTGGTCGCGATCCTGTCGGAGCTGTCCCGGCAGGTCGAGGCGCTGGCCGAGCAGGTGGGTGCGGGTTTTGGCCGGCACCCGGACGTTGAGATCTACCTGAGCCAGCCCGGGCTCGGACAGATCCTCGGTGCCCGGGTGCTTGCCGAGTTCGGCGACGACCCCAAGCGTTACGCCGATTCCAGGGCCCGGAAGAACTACTCCGGGATGGCCCCGGTGACCAAGACGTCCGGGAAAAGCCGGGTCGTGCTCGCCCGGCACACCCGAAACCGACGCTTGGCAGATGCGTTGTACCAGCAGGCGTTCAGCGCACTCACCACATCGCCCGGCGCTCGCGCGTACTACGACGCGCACCGAGCCCGCGGCAACACCCACCACCAAGCCCTCCGCGCCCTGGGCAACCGCCTTGTCGGGATCCTCGACGGCTGCCTTCGGCACCACACGAGATACGACGAGCAGATTGCCTGGCGCATCCTGACCGCGGCAGCCGCTTGACAAGTTGCAGCCGTGGGATATCTAGCCCGCAGCTGCCTAGGATTCAGCGACCCAGTCGCGCAGCGAGAGCATCTGGGATCATGAGGAATGCCCTCCCCGCATCAGGAACTCGCCGATTTCTTGCGCCGGACGCGCGCTGCAAGCCATCGGCACCGCCCGGGATTGCCCGCGGATGGCCGGGTTCGACGCGTTCCCGGGCTCAGGCGGGAGGAGGTTGCGCTGCTGGCGGGCGTTTCCACGGATTACTACACCCGGCTGGAGCAGGGCCGCGGTATCGTGCCTTCGGCGCAGGTACTCGACGCGATCGCGCGCGCCCTCGACCTCGACGAGGCCGGCCGCACGCACCTTCATGACCTTGTCGCTGCCGCAGGAGCGCCGCGCGCTCGATCACGTAAGACGGTGCAGCGAGTCCGGCCCGGCCTGCATCAGCTGCTCGACTCTCTTGTTGCGCAACCCGCAATGATTCTCGGGCGCCGCACGGATGTGCTCGCCGCCAACCACCTGGCGCGCGCACTGTTCACCGACTTCGAGCAGATGCGACCACAAGAGCGGAACTACGCCCGCTGGATGCTGCTCTCCGATGAGGCCCGCGCGCTCTTCCTCGACTGGGAACTACAGGCTCGCAATGCCGTCGAGGCGCTTCGGTTGGATGCCGGGCGGACACCGAACGACCCTGAGACACAACAGCTCGTCGGCGAACTCTCGCTCGCGAGCGTCGAATTCCGCCGATGGTGGTCCGAGCACCAGGTTCACCAACGCAGCCACGGCGCCAAGCGGCTGAATCACCCTATCGTCTGCGAGGTCACCGTCGACTTCGAGGCCCTCGTCTTCCCCGCCGATAGCGACCAGACCCTGTACATCTACACCACCGCCGGTGGGTCCCCGTCGCAGCAAGCGCTCAGCCTGCTGGCAAGCTGGACGCGCCCACCCGCCGAGGCCGGGTCGCACCCGATCTCCCGGTCTTGAGCTTGACCCGGATGCACTGTCGTGATGACGTGATCGGCGGGTCGTAGCGCGGAATACCCTTGCCGGGCAGCAGGATCGGACTTCTTCACGGCTCGATCGGCAGTGTCAGGAAGGGCATAACGCGGATGCGAATGTCTCATGAAGTCCCTGTGCGGTCCGCGGTGTTCGACGAGCCGAATCCCGTTTCGCACGCCGGACTGTTCCCGGCGATGGGACTGGCCGCCAAGGCGGGTGTGATCGACCTGACGGACCGGCACCTCACAGTGCCCGGCGGGCCGGGTCACGCGGCTGGTTTGACAGGCCCGGGCAGGCCGGGACGCTACCGGCTGTCCCAGATCTCACTGCCCGCCACCAAGATCAGATAGTCACGGCCAAGATCAACGGCGTTTCGTCGGTCGAATGTGAATGCGACGACTCAGCAGCACCCCATTACGTTCCATGTGGGACTGAATTGTTGACCCTCACGAACAGATGGCGAGCCACATCGTGTCGGGCCCGCCATGCCGTAGCGAGCCAAGCGGCCACGCAAAGTGAATGATGTTGTACAGCGTGGAAGCTGTCACGGCATCGCCGCGCGGCTATGGGGGGACGGAATTGTGACTGATGTCAACGAGGGGCCCGATCCGGCGGGCGATGTCGACGCACCATCCCGGCGAGGTGACGAGCCACTGCCCCGGAGGGCCTCCAACGGCGGCAGGCAAGGGGAGCGGCGCTGGCCGATGGCGGCTGCAGTCGTCAGCGTGGCCGTCCTGCACGAACTGGTGCCGAGTGACTTCCGGATGCTCCCGAGCTTCGTCTATCCGGCTTTCCTCTTCTGCTTCCTGGCCGTCCTGATTGTCGGCGATCCCGGGCGGATCGATCGGGAACGTCCCTGGCTACGAGTGACGACGTTCTTGATGATCGGTCTGATCACCGTTGTGACGGCGGCGTCTGCTGTATTCCTGGTCGTCGGGATCCTCACCAATGCAGCGTTCGATACGGCCGGGCAGCTGCTGGTCATCGGTGCCTGCATCTCGCTGACGAACGTGATCGCGTTTGCCTTGTGGTATTGGGATCTCGATGCAGGTGGGGCTGCGGCTCGGGCTACCGGGTCCACCAAGGTAGGCCCGGCGTTCCTCTTCCCCGAGATGAAACTGCCGGAATACGTTGGAACTGCGTGGTATCCGAAGTTCGCCGACTATCTGGTGCTGTCGTTCAACACGGCACTTGCCTTCAGCCCCACGGATATCTCCGCGATTCGAACATGGGCGAAACTGATGATGATCTCCGAATCCCTTGTGTCGCTGTCCCTTGCAGCGCTCGTCATGGCCCGGGCGATCAACATCCTCGGAACCTGACCGGCCTGAGGACCCTCCGGATTCCGTGCTTGGTCGTGCTTGTTTGTCGGTGCAGGGCTTTCACCAGAAGAAGAAGGGTCACCCGTCGTGCAGGTGCGCCCGTTCCCCGTCGCGGTTGAAGATCGACAGGATTTCCAGGTCTCCGGATCCCGGGACAGCGCCGATCCGGTGCGGCACCATCGTGGAGAACTCCGCGGCCTCACCGGCCTCGACGACGAGGACCCGGCCGCCGAGCTCCAAGCGAGCCCGGCCGGCCAGCACGGTGAACCACTCCCACCCAGGGTGCACCTGGCCTTCAGCCGGCAGGGTCGCCCTGGCGCCAATACGGGTCTTGACCACAACGACACCGGCCGCAGCGCGGTCGCGCGACAGCAGCCAATTGGTCACATGCGCGCGGTGCGCCGGCTGCGGCCGGATGACGACATCCTCGTCCTCCTGGGAACTGACGAGCTCGTCGAGGGTGGTTTCCAGGGCCCGGGCAATCGGCACCAGTTGGTCCAGGGCGATGCGCCGGTCGCCGGTCTCGATGCGGCTGAGCGTCGATGGGCTCAGGAAACAGGCGCCGGCCAGCACATCAAGTGACCATCCGCGGGCCAGTCGAAGAGCGCGGATGCGCTGGCGGATCAAGGTGTCGATATCTTGCTTCATACGCAAGAGACTATGCCGCGAGCGCATTTGTGTCTACGGTGGGGTCATGAGCCACAGCCACCACCGAACGCCAAACCACCAGCACCCCCCACATCATCGACCCGACGGCGGCGGCGGGAGTGGCGGTCTCGATCTCGATGCCGACGTATTCAGCGAAAATCTCGCAGCCGTCATGGATCTCATCGATGTGCCGACGGTGCGCGGCATTGTCGACCTCGGTGCCGGCACGGGTGCGGGCAGCCGACTGCTGCGTAATCGGTACCCCGACGCCACCCTGACCTGCGTCGACAACAACCCCGAGATGCTCAATGTGCTGCGCGAACAGGGCTTCGCAGTGGTTGATTCCGATCTCGACAATGGCTTCCCTGCGCTGATCGCGTCTCCCAGCACAAAGGACGAGGTCGCCACAGCGCCGGTCGACCTGGTGTGGGCATCATCGTCGCTCCACCACCTCGCACACCCCGCCCGGCTGCTGTCGGGGGTGCGCCGATCCCTTGCACCCGACGGGGATCTTGTCGTCGTCGAGCTTGCCGACCTGCCCAGCTTTCTGCGCGATCCGCGTGACGCGTCTCTCGAGCAGCGTTGCCACGCCACCGCTGCAGCCGAGGGGTGGAACTACTATCCCGACTGGACAACGGTTCTCGAGGCAGCTGGGTTCGTCGTCAGTAGGTCCGAGGTGACGACGGTGGCACCCGTGACGTCGGCCGCGCGCGAATACGCCCGGCAGTGGTTCGCACGCTTCGCACAGTTGGAAGCGCTGTCCGAGAACGACCGCGACGCCGTGCAGCACCTGCTGGACCGGCTCTCCGGTGACGTTGAGCTGGAGCCCCGCGCCACCAGGACCGTCTGGTTGGCGACGATCGACCGGGATCCGGAGCAATTGTGAGCCTACAGAACGACGAACCCCGCATGCCCGCCGATACCTACGACGTTGCCGTGATCGGCGGCGGCTCGGCCGGGCTGAGCGCCGCCGTCGCACTCGGCCGGTTTGCGCGATCCGTGGTCGTGATCGACAACTCCGCCCCTCGTAACGCGGTCGCCGGCCATGTCCACAACCTGCTCACCCGTGACGGCACAGATCCGGTCGAGCTCTACCGGCTCGGAAGGATGGAGGTCGAACGCTACGGCGGCCGGCTCGTCACCGGCACCGTGTCGTCAGTACGTGGCTCCGTGGGCGCGTTCATCGTGCAGCTCGACAGCCGGGTGATCCGTGCCGCCCGAATCGTCGTCGCCACCGGCGGCCGGGACGAACTCCCCGACGTGCCCGGCCTCGCCTCGCGGTGGGGCAAAGACGTGGTGCACTGCCCCTTCTGCCACGGCTTCGAGGTGCGCGACCAACGCATCGGCGTTCTCGCCACCGGCCCCATGGCCGTCCACCAGGCCATGATGTTCCGATTGCTGAGTCCGCACGTGACCGTGCTGGCGCACACCGCGCCGCCCCCAGCCGACCAGTGCAAGGACCTTGCTGAGCGCGGAATGACGGTCGTGACCGGGACGGTGGCGGAGGTGCTCAGTCACGATGACCGGCTCACCGGCATCCGCCTCGAGGACGGCAATCACGTGGACCTCGAAGCGCTCGTCGTGGCCACCACGGTGCACACCCGCGCCGACTTCCTGGCCCCTCTCGGGCTGCGCCCCAGCGACTTCGTCGTCAACGGTCATGTGATGGGCACACGCATCGACACCGGGCCCAACGGTTCCACCACCGTGCCGGGTGTGTGGATCGCGGGCAACGCCGGTGAGCCGATGGCTCAGGTCGTCAACGCCGCGGCCGGTGGGTTGGCCGCAGCCTCCGCAATCATCGGCGAGATCGTGTCCGCATCCTCGATGCACCGTTAGCTCAAAGACGTGCTCTGCCCGGCAACGCCGTTCGTCCCGGCACCCCCTGCCTATGAAACCCTGTGCCAGATCAGGTCGGAACCGCTGAAGTCATCGGTGCGGTGCCACCGCTCTGGCCCTGTCGTTGTCTGCGCGAGGACGTCGGTCAGCCACCAGGTCTCGTCGGGGTTCCAGCCGGCCAGCATCGTTGCCGACTTGCCGTGAGCCAGCTGCAGTGCGCGGGTGGCCGTCGTGAGGTAACCGGTCACGGATACATGGACGCCGTCCCAGTCACGGGCAACGGCACTCCAGTCGGGGATGCACCAAGGACCGGGTCGACCAGTCACCCGGGACCAGTCATGGCGACGTTGCTCGGTCACCTCCATCGGGTATGCCTGGACGAGATCGGCCCACGCCTGCGGCCCGCCGATCTCCCACACCCGCGGTGAGTCAATTGTCTGCAATGGCCAGATCAGGGCGTCGCGGAGGCCGAGACTGTCCTCATGCCAGGCCAACTCGATCGAGCCCAGGTCGCCGAGTGGCCGCGCTGTCGTCACCGCGTGAAATGCCGGGGTGGACCACCAGCTGCCGGTGTACTGCAGTTCGGGGGCCCTTGACCCGCCGAACGCGAGGCTCTCTGCCGCTGTGCGCTCGCGCCACTCGAGCAGCCGTTTCGCCGATCCGGTGAGCGCCGGCGGCGCCGGACGGTCCACCGTCCAATGCGTGTAGCGGAGCGCGTTCGGTTCGAGCGGGCTGGACCACCACGCAGTCGCCGACGCGGCAGCTATTGCGGCGGCGAGTGGCCGGAGGGCGGCCTGCACCGGCGGGACCGCGAGGATGGCGTCTTCATCGTGGGGCGGCTGCCAGTACATTGCCTCGCCGATCGACTCCGCAACCGGCTCAACATATGTCGCGGGATCGTCCCAGATCCCATCGAGGTCGGTGGGTACGGCGTCCAGGGCGCCGACCAATGCGTCCAACCGTGCGGCGTCGCCGGGGTTCCACGCAGCGTCCGACCAGGCCGACCAGACCCGCTGGTCGATTCGATGCGCCACCGCGACGCACAGCACGCGTCCCCGTGGGCCCTGCAACAGCTCATCGGCTGTCAGACCACTCATCCTGCGGACGCTACCCGGGCCGACCAAGTGAATTCCTCGTACGGGTTGGCGGCCGGTCGTGCGTGCCACCGCTGCCTCGGCGACCGCACCTCGGGGGCGGGGGAGACAGCAACAGCCAGTTCCATATCGGGGAGGTCAACGAGACCCGTAACCAGCAGGGAGCTTCCATTGGTCACATGGGACTACCGACCGAGCAGGACGGCCAGACCGCCTACCTGCCTGCGTCTTTCGTGCGGGAGTGAACCCAGCCGCCGAAGGCAATCCTGTTGCTGGACGAACTGAATAGCTGCGAGGACCTGACGACAGTGCGACTCGGGCCGCGGTGAGAACCGCGAGATGGCGACGTCAGTTCTCAGGTGAAGAGCTCACGAATGTCCTCAGGACTGAGCGGGTGACCGAACTGGTCGGAGTCGGCGGTGTCCCCGCGAAACAGCACGTCGAAGAGGGTTGCTTTGCGGCGCTGGAGCGCCATGACCTTTTCCTCGATCGTCTCGGCTGCCACCAGCCGGTAGACGATGACGTTGCGGGTCTGTCCGATTCGATGGGTGCGGTCGATGGCCTGCCGCTCCGCCGCCGGATTCCACCAGGGGTCGAGCAGGAAGACGTAGTCGGCTTCGGTCAGGTTCAGACCAAGGCCGCCGGCCTTGAGGCTCATCAGGAAAACGGGTGCCGTTCCCGTGCGGAACTCATCCACGACTCGCTGACGGTTTCGAGTGCTGCCGTCGAGATACGCGTAGCGAATGCCGTCCCGGTCCAATTGCGCGGCGACCTTACCCAGGAAGGAAGTGAACTGGCTGAACACCAGAGCGCGGTGGCCCTCGGCGATGACGCCGGCCAGTCGGTCCCGTAGCGCCGCGAGTTTTGTCGACGGCAGCCCGTCGTAGTCGGTGTCGACCAGGCCGGCGTGCAGGGCCAGCAGACGAAGCAGGGTGAGGGATCGGAACATGATGAATTTGTTGTTCTTCTCCTCATCGCCGAGGAGTTGCAGGACCTTGCGACGCTCGCGCTGCAGGTAGCGGTCGTACACGGCACGGTGTTCCGGGCCGAGGTCAACGCGGAGTACCTGCTCCTGCCGGACCGGCAGTTCGGCGGCCACCCGATCCTTCGTGCGCCGCAGCAGGAACGGCCGGATGCGGCGGCGTAGGGCGGCCAGCCGCTCGCGGCGTACCTGCTCGGCGACCTGCGGGGCAGTGCCCGCGCCGACCCCACCGGTGATACCGGCCATCGGCTGCTCGATCGGTCGGACGTAGCGGCGCTGAAATTTTGGGGCTGACGGGAAAAGACCGGGGGCGACGATCGAGAACAGCGCATGCAGGTCGGTGAGTGAGTTCTCCAGCGGGGTACCGGTGATGGCCAGCTTGAACGGCACGGTCAGCTCGAGTGCGCAATGATGCACCGCGGCTGTGGGGTTCTTGACGAACTGAGCCTCGTCCAGCACCAGACCCGCCCAGCCGGAGGAGGTGGCGACAGCCTGGTAGGCATCGAAGTCGAGACGGAGCAGGGCATAACTGGTCACCAGAATGTCCGCGTCGGCGGCGAGCTCGGCTATTGCGACGGACCCGGTGGACTCGGTACCCGTCATCGTCCGCAGCTTCAGACCGGGGGTGAACCGCGCGGCTTCGGCGGCCCAGTTCCATACGACTGAGGTTGGCGCGACAATCAGGAAAGGGCCCCGGACTCTGTCGTGCTGCTTGGCGTGTTGGATCAACGCGAGCGTTTGCAGCGTCTTGCCCAGACCCATGTCGTCAGCGAGGATTCCGCCGAGGCGATGCCGCCATAAGTGGGCAAGCCACGAAAAGCCGGTCTGTTGATACGGGCGCAGGATGGCCCGCAGACCGTCAGGCGGCGCAGTCTCGAGCGCGGTATCCGGATCGAGGTCGGCCAGCAGCGCTCGCCATCCGGCCGCCGCCGCGGACTCGTCGGCCACGTCCTCGAAGTCCGGCCAGATGGTGACCACCTGGTGCCGGCTGAGAGTTGGAAGTGGCTCCCACTCCTCGAGGTCCAGCGATTCGGCAATGAGGTCACTCAGTTCCCGCAGGGCGGGATGCCGGAGGGCGAGATAGCTACCGTCGACGAGCAGGAGCGTGCGTCGGCCCCGGGCCAGGGCAGTGAACAACGGGGTGAACGGGATGACCCGACCGTCGATGGTGACGGTGACGCCGAGGGAGAACCAGTCGGGTTTCTCGGCGGGCACGACGGAGATTGCCAGCTGCGGCGTTCCGGTCAGTTCCCGGTAATGTGGTGCCTGGCCGTGGATCTCGACCCGGACTCCGGAAAGCCGAGCCAACGTGGGCAGCACGGTCGTGACGAATTCGGCCGCGTCGACATCCTGGAGCAGGACGGGTCGTCCCGGCTCTGCCTCCGGTCCGGTCAGGGCGTCCGGCAGCAGACCTGAGACACCGAGCTCGGCCAGCGACGGTCGTCGGCCACCGCCCCGGTCATCCCATTCCGTCGTCACCTCGACGACGTGGTGCGGCGCGTGAGTGACGCTGACCAGCAGGACGGCGGGCGGGGGCTCCGGAAGGACAACCGACCCGTCGGCGCTGGTCACCTCCAGGCCGCGGCGAAGGCCCGGCAGGTACGTGCCGAAGAATTCATCGACCCCCGAACCGGGAATGCCGACGGTCGGTACCGCGTCCTTGCCGAGCAGTCCCACCTGTTCGGCGGTGAGGGTGACGGAGGCGGGCGCGACGGTGATCGTGTTGTCACCGTCGACGGCATACACACCGTGCCGGCCGATGGGCCGAGCGCCCGACGCGGCAATCACGACGTCCCCGACGACCAGCCGCGGAGCCAACGTGATCCCGCCATCGGCATCGGTTGCATTCAGCGTCACGGCGGCACTGCTCGACCGCCGCAGGAGACCCGTCGGACCGGACCCCAACAGTGCCACGCCCAGCGCGGCGGCTTGATCCAGCAACGTCCACAGCGCGGGGTTATCGAAGTCGTCCAGAAAGACCCAATCGGCGTCCCGGGTGGGGTCCGTCGGGGCCACCGCCCGGTACAGGGCGCCGAACTCGCAGCACCAGCGATGGTGAATCGGGTCGAGCTGCAGTCGATTCTGCTGATGCGGGAGATTCGCCCAGGTCAAGGAGCCTCTAGCCCATCCACGGCCGGTCCGAGCCACCGGTCGCCCGGCCAAGCGATGCTGGCGGCCCAGTCCGCCGACCGGCACAGTCTTGACCGCCATCGTCAGCGGTCCGTTCCAACGGTGCCGGTTCCGCGGAACGAACTCCCGCAGCTCGAACCGGACGGCCAGCGGCGTGTACGCGCTGCCGTCAGTCGTGGAATCAGCCAGGTACCGGCCGACCGTGCGGCGCCAGTCGTCCGTCTCGGTGCTGTCCACCCCATGATTCTGCAAGCCCGGACCGACAACCCACCCTCCGGCTCCGCGCACCCCTCGGCAACACCCCCTACCCTCGGCGTTCGCGGCAGAACCATTCCCGGGGCGTTGGCGCACTCATAGGCGGGGCCGCGTCTCCGGCCGCCCCAACCTTCAGGCACAGTGGTCTCAGCGTCGGTTCCAGGGTCGGAGTGGGGCACTGACGTCACACCCGAGCAGTGGGTCAGTTCTCCGGAAGAGCCTTGAAATCCTTCTTCACCTGCCGGTACCAACCCATACCGGCGAACGGATTCTTTCAGCGGCTCTTCATGTTTTGCAGGGCGCTCTCATGTTCGGTGTTGCCGGCTGCGACAACTTGCTTCAGGTGTCCGTCCTGCGCCTTGATGATGTCGTCGCCCGTGTCCGCACTGAACGCGAAATCGCACGGTCCACCGAGTTGCTTGCACGTCATGGTTTCATGAGAACTCCTTGTATCGAATTCGCGCCATTCGCGCCCTGACGCGCGAAGGCGGTGTGCCGGTGCATGATCAGACATTAGATTGCGTGCGGCTGCGCCTGCTTCTCCAATACTGACCGCTTCCCAGGGTGCCGAGCGCGCCTCCATGGCCAAACCGCTGGTTGCGGGTCATCGTGGCAGCGCGAGGAAACCGGGAGCGTGTCGGCCCGAAAAGCACGCTGTTTGTGCCGCGGATTCGCAGGCCGGAGAGCGTCACGGTCATGACTCTGTCGGACCAGGACGGGCACCCAGCGCGGCGAGTTCATCGGTATCCCGCCGACCGGCCGCAGTGTTTGCGTCGAGGCGGGACGATCGGCCGGTACCGTGACGGTCGGCTCGCGGAAAGCCAGCTCATCATGGAGGTCGGTAGGCAGGAGCGGGGTGCGATCCGTGCTGTGGCGATCTGTCGGTATCGTTCCCGAAGTGGCACTTGCTGTGGGTGGCACTCGGCGTCGGGTAGTTCGCGCCGCTGCTCTGCACCGGGAAGCGATACTTGTTGTGTTCCAGCTAGTGCGCGTGCCGACTGTGCTGACGCTGTCAGATGCTCGGGGACGGCGGCGACATCAGTAGCCCACTCGACCGGTTGACGGCAAACTATGTCCCGGCACTTCTGGCTTATCTGAACAATCCAGATGAACGACGACGAAATGTGGCGTACGAGCTCGGGCGGGGCGCGCTGACAGACGGAATCACTCTGCTCGATCTCATCGGGGCACACCATGCCGCCCTCGCCCACGTGGTCGGCGGTCTCGACGCCGAGACCCAAAGACGCATGCACGACGACGCGGCGACCTTTCTGAGCGAGGCACTCGCACCGTACGAGATGGCTCGCCGCGGGTTCCTAGATCGAACACACGAGGATCCCGAGCCCTCGTGAATTGCCCTGACGTCGACCGCGAGGGTCGGGAAAGACGGACAATGCTGATGGCCGGCATCGTCCGGTGGGTGCAATGAGGTCCAGCTCATCCGTTCCGGGGACTACGATGCCTCGATCAGCCATTTGCTCCGAGAGGCGGACGCGGACGATCGGAGCTCCTTCATGGGCCAGCTGATTCGGAAACATTCTTGGAACCCGGCGTCCTGGCAACGACTAGAGATCGGGATGAGGGAGGCGCTGCCGCAGTTACGACGGCAGCGCCACGGTTCCGCGCGACCTGACAGCAGCATTCCATTCGGTCATGGTCGGGACGCCGAACCTCATCGCACAGAGAGCAATCACCTCGATGGAACCGGCCGCCCTCGAAGTCAGGCTGCAACGCATCAGGGATTTGAGTGCATGGTTCCTCCGCGGCTGGACCACCGACCCCATTGACGCACCCATCCCTGGCGAGTACGACCCTCACCGCGATCATTAGCCCGATGCGACCGGTCCAACCACCAATTTGCCTCCCGGACAGCCGCCAACCAGGACGGTAGGCGTCTGAAGTAACTTCACTCGCTGGAGTCGGTCCCCAGAGGATGCATCCTGCAGGCGTTGATGGCCAGGGCACGTGGGCTGCAGTACTCGAAGTACAACCACGCGTTCTCAGTAATCATGATGATCTTGGTGGTCGCTTTCGTCATCTGGGCGGTCGTTCGGGCCATCATCACTGATAAGGTCGGACCCAATCCGTTCGGCCTCATCGGGGTTGGTGTGTTCCTTTTGATTGTCTTCGCGGTGATTTTCCACTACAGCGGCAAACCTGAAGACAGCCCCTTAAGTTCGCGGTGGGGTCACCAAACAGACATTCCTGCAAAGGGCGAATCGCATTTCGCATCGGTCGTCATCGCACCGAGGACCCAGCGCACGTGACAGCACGGGGGACGTTGTGACGTGGCGGATGATCGTCCGTTGTGAACGCAGGAAATGCTGAGCGAGCTGGAAGCATTGGTGCGGGATAAGTCGTCCGGTGAGGGAGCCGCACTGTCGAATGGGTTGGCGGGCACGCCTGGCCGGGTCCCGATCCGCCGGCGTCGCCGGCCGCCGGCGGTTGATCATGCTTCGTCCATCCCGCTCCCGATGGATGTGGGTGGGCGAAGCCCGCCGCATTCCCGTTGGAATGACACGAGCGCGCCATGAAATGTGGGGGACCGCCCGAGGCGACAAGAAGCCCGGTGGCCTGCGAAAGGGTCAGCATAGGTATCACGACCGTCGGTCGGGACTCCTGACGTCAGCGGGCAGCGATCCGCCGAGCGACCGACAAAAGACAGCAATGTGCAGTAGGCCGTCACCCGGGCCTGCCCCACCTGAGGAAAAGCGACATGAGTGTCATGGACAAGGCCCCAACGGCCGGTGCGCCGGCAGTTTCGCATCGAGAATTGCTGGGATGGTTGGCAATCAACGTTTCTCCGTTGTGGATGGTGTGTGCCGTCGCCGTGTGGCCGACCTTCGTCGAAGCGGAGGTGGAACAGCCGTTCTTCTGGGCCGGCGTCGCAGTGTGTGTGGCGACGACGATCGCCGTGCTGCTGGCGGCGCCGCGTCGAGTGACGCAAGCGGGTGGCCGACTGACCGTTCAGTACGGCAGTCGCTACACACGCAGCATCGAGATCGGGCCATTCGCCACAGCCGTGTGGATGCCGCAGTTCCGCACCATTCATCATCGTTACGGTCTGCTCGTGCTGCTTGATGCCGGCAATCGTCGGGTGCGGCTCGATACCCGGCTGTTCTCGGCCGACCAACTGATGGACCTCGCCGCTCACGCCGGCCGGCGAGAACACATCTCGGACGAGGTCACCGGACGTTGGATGCGGCGCAGGCGCCCGGGTGTCCTGCCCTGGCGTGACGCCCGTCCGGTATTCTTCTCGCTCGCCGGATGGGCTCTGCTGCTGGTTGCCGTGTTCGGCATCCCGATCCTGATCGGCCTGGTGCCGATCTAGCGGAGCGAGGTCCCCGCCAGTGGGTCGCAGCGGTTCCGGGGCACCGCCGATGTTAGCGTCGGGGGCAACGACGTGCCGCATCCGGCAACGTGTCTCGCCTGTGCAGAGTCAGGAATTCCATGTCATCGAGTCCCTTCCGCTGGGCCGTCCTCGGCACCGCCAACATCACCGCCAAGGCCTTCCTGCCCGCGATGCGCGCGGCCGGTGGGCGGGCGGTGGTCGTCGGTAGCCGGGATCCCGACCGTGCCCGGGAATGGGCCGGGCAGCACCAGGTCGACTCCACTGCTGATTACGCCGGGGCGATCAACCACCCCGATGTGGACGCGATCTACATCGCGCTGCCGAACGACCAGCACGTCCAGTGGGCGAAGGCGGCTGTGGCCACCGGCCGGCCGGTCGTCTGCGAGAAGCCGCTCGGACTGGACTCCCAGCAGGTCGGCGACCTGCTGGCCGGCATCCCGTCCGATGCGCCGCTGTGGGAGTCGTTCGCGTTCCCTTTCCATCCGCAGACCGCGAGGATCCGTCAGCTCGTTGACGACGGCGAACTCGGCGAGGTACGGGAGGTCGTGTCCGAGTTCCACTTCACCGTGACCGCACCGACCAATATCCGACTGAACCCCGAGCTCGGCGGCGGCGCCCTGTACGACGTCGGCTGCTATCCGGTCCGGCTGGCGCGCCTGCTGTTCGGTTCCGAGGTGGTCGCGGCGGCGGCCGCCAGCTTCGCCGCCGAGTCCGGGGTGGACATCGAGACGGCGGCCGTCGCCGACTTCGCGTCAGGGCAGCGGCTGATCCTGTCGGCGGGGATGCGGCGGTCGCCCTCGACCTTCACCCGCATCGTGGGAACGAACGCGGAACTTCGGGTCAGCAACCCCTTCCACCCGACACCGACTGACAGCGTGGAACTCTGGCGGAACGGGGTACCGCAGAACAGCTGGGCGGCGGACCCGAGGCCGGCGTTCCAGCACATGATCGAGCATGTGCAGTCGGTCGGCCGGGGGAGTGGGGCGTCGTTGCTGGCCGCGCAGACCTCGCTGGGCAATGCGCGGGCGCTTGACCTGATCCGGGCAGCGGCATCCCAGTAGCCGAGCTGGAGCCGGCGGGCGGTCAGACTCCCCGGGCGATTCTTCCGCTCAGCCCCTGCCACCACCCGACGCCCGGTTTGGCGGTCTCGATCCACCAGGTCGCCCCGACCGCGGCATATGCCGCAAGCGTCGCACCCATCGTCGCCGGGTCAGTAGAAACCTCTGCCCATACAGGGATGTCGTAGCCCTGCAGAGAGCCGCGCGCCGCCAGGACGAGGTCCCGGACACCGGCGATGTCATCCACGCCTGGGGCGCGCCAGTTCCGGGTCGGCGAAGCGGATGGCACCGCGCCGTCCCAGCGCGCCGCCGTCGCATCGGCCGCCGGGCCGGGAGGACGCCGCCTACCCAGACCGGGATCCGCGGTCGCTGGACCGGAGTCGAGCGGAACCCACCGGCGCGACCGTGAAGTGCCGCCCGCGGTACTCGAACCAGTTCCCGGACCACAGCCCCGCCACGATGTCGAGCCCCTCGTCGAGGAGTTTCGCGCGCACCACTGGATTAGTGACGTTACCGAAAATGCCGAAATCGCCCTGGGCCGGCGAGCCCAGCCCGACACCCAGTACTGTCCGACCACCGCTGAGTACGTCCAGCGTCGCGGTCTGCCGGGCCAGCACCCATGGGCGGCGACGGGAGACCGGGGTGATCATCGTGCCCAGCCTGATGGTGCTGGTGCGGGCGACGAGTACTGCCAGCACCAACCATGGATCCACGATGGGTGGCCGTCACCGTCATCGGTGAACACCAGGTGATCCCAGAGGAAGAACCCCTCGAAGCCGGCCTCCTCGGCGCAGATCCCGAGCTCGATGAGCTCCTGCGGGTCCTCGGCGAAGCACGGTGCCGCGAGGGCGCGCCGGAGGTCCGTCACGTCCGCGCCGTCCGGACCGACACCGGCCGAGAAGAGGATCGGGTCGTCGACACTGGGGAAGTGACAACGGGTCTGGTGGCCGTCCGGCCCGACCGGCCGCAGCTGCGGCGCCACCCGGGACCGTCAGCACAGCCCGGGGACCGGTGTGTTCCGTGTGGCTGGCAGCGTCGGCGACAGGCCGGGGATCACCGCAGTCACTTCGTCGCGACCAGTGGCGTACGCCATCGCGACCGCCTGGTCGAGTTCGGTCCGTGCCTGGTCAATAGCTACGCGGTGACCGGCTTCCAACTTGATAGAACGATCCTCGGAATCTGCAGCCTTCTCCGTGGCATCGGCGACCGTCCGCTGCATTGCGGCGATCCGCTCCTCGGTCGTGCGGCGGATCTCGGCCAGCTCATCGCGCAGTGGACAACCTCAGCACGAGGCGGGCGCTACGACGCTGACCGGGCCGGCGGGATTCCGGCACTGAGTTGCGGCGGCGCGCCCCGCTGCGCTGACGCCCGGCAGGCTGGCCGGGGCCGTCGTGCCAGCCGAGCCGCCGGGCACCGTCCGCCAGGCCGCCGGGCCGCGTCAGCCGGGCCGTCGGCCTTCGGCCAGTGCGCGGCGGTTCCTCCGCACCCGTTTGACGACGAACCAGGCGAGCGCACCCGCCACCGCGACGATCATCCCGTACTGGAACACCGCGGCGGACTCCTCCACGATGTGCCACTGCTCACCGAGCCAGAACCCGGCGAGGATGAAGACGGTGTTCCAGATGGCGCTGCCGGCGGTCGTCAGCAGCAGGAACTGCCCGAAATGCATCCGTTCGATGCCCGCGGGAACCGAGACCAGACTGCGGAACAGCGGGATCATCCGACCGAAGAACACCGCTGCGGGGCCATGCCGCCGAAACCACTCCTCGGCCTTGTCGATGTCCTCCACGTCGACGAGTGGCAGCGCGCGAACGACGGCCCGCATGCGTGCCGGACCCAGCCAAGCGCCGATCCCGTAGAGAGCCGATGCACCCACCACTGACCCGACGATCGTCCACAGGATCGCCTCGACCAGGACGATCTCGCCCCTGCTCGCCGCGAAGCCGGCGAGCGGGAGGATCACCTCGCTCGGGATGGGCGGGAACAAGCTTTCCAATGCCACCGCGACGGCGGCCCCGGGAGCGCCGATCAGCTCCATCAGGCCGAGCACCCAGTCGGCGACCGCTCCGAGCCCGAAGGCCGGTTCGGATGCCGTCGCTGCAGCTGTGGCCATGTACGTCGTGCTCAGCTCACTCATCTCCGCATCGCAGTTGTTGTCGACATGCAGGCGGGCACTCCGCTGCGCACCTGATCGGTTGAACCGCCGGCTGGCAGAAGTGCCCACAAGAGGACGGTTCTGCCAGACGAAGGTTCACCGGACGGCGTAGCAGTTGGTTGTGGACCCACGCACAGGGGTGTTCCCACTCTGTGCGCGGCGCTACTTCGCGGTACCGCGAAGTGGCGCCACCGGGACGACGATTGCCAGGGTCGGGGATCGGCATCTCAGAGCAACGAGTTCTTACCGTCCGCGCACCTGGAGTTCGCCTTGATCGTCATCGACCACATCAGCAAGCGTCACGGCGGGCAGGTTGCCGTCGACGACATGTACCGACGCGCTCCGGTCTCCGAGTCGAACGGCACGGATACCTGTGAACGGGTCTTGGGGTCCATCGAGCGGACCTCAAAGTTGGTGGATCAGTCCGATCGAGACGCTTCCGCAGGGTGGCCACAGGTCCAATCTAGGAACCCGTGTCTACAGCAACGGCGCCAACCCCCACTTCGACGTTTCTGCAAGTCACAGGGTGTCGGTCGTCTTGACTTTGATTTGGGTAAAAACTGCGCTCAGGTGCTTTCATCGAGCGCGGGACGCATAACGGCCACTCGAGCGGCCCCTCGCGCCGGTGTAATGACTGCCCGCGACTGCGAGTAATGCCGTGTGATGACGGAGGATTATTCCAACGCCCCGCATCCCCGAGTTGCCTCACCCAGCGCTTCGGGGAGCTGCGTCAATGCTTGCTTCGCGATTTCCGGCGCGCCGACAAGTTTGGTCCCCAGGTCGAGAACGGTCATCCAGCGGGCGTAGACGGCTGGTGCGGTCAATTGCATGGCCAACGGCCTCAGCTGATCAGCCAGGTCAAGCGCGTCCTGCGGCCCGGGAGTGGTCAGCGCGAGGTACCGATTCGAGATCCCTGTCAACTCCGAGCACAACGGAAGATCAGTCGGCGAAGCGGTCAAAGGGACCCCGTCATCTGTGTGGGCCGGCGAGCACCCGCTGGTGATAACGGTCGCGACCACTGCGATAACTAGTCCCTTCGCAACGGAGCCGCCTCTCATCGAACCATTGTGGCGCACAGCGCGACGTCCACCCGCCCTGACAGCCGTCACCAACCAACGGGGATCGTCCGGTTCGTTGCGCTCAGTCCTCGAATTCGCGGGGATCGAACTCGTACTCGGTGACAAAATCGCCGTCGGCGTACCCGACCTCGATCGTGAACGCCTCCAGGCCGGTGCGGCCAAGGAGATTCGCGATGGTGTCCACCGCGCTCGTCACGGCGTCGATGACACCCGTCGGGGGATGCGGTGGTGGTGATCGGCACCGCGAAGCGGTGCTCGGCGCTGCTCATGGCTCGTACCTGGTCACTCCTGGTGTTGCTCATTCAGATCGACTCCCAGTCGGTCGGCACCGGCCCCTTGCGGAAGTTAGGTGATACCCGTGCGCCTCGGCGTACTCGATGGCCTGTTCCGGGATGTCGAATCGGGCGGGCACGTTCTCGAAACCGGAGTACCGGAAAACCCTGTATTCGATGGTGTACGGGAACGCGTCGTCCCCGAAAATGCCTTTCCCGGGTTCGATGTACTCAGGTTCGGCAGGCATTGCTGGCGCCTGTCCCGGGGTCACGGAGGTCGGCGTGCCGGCCGCGGGCTCGACGCTGCTCATGAGGTCATCGCGTGAGAGTGCGTAGTGCAGTCGTCAGGTTCTGACCGGCTTCGCCGGTGAGGATGCAGGTGAATTCGCCCGAGTCGTCGTCGGCCTCGTCGAAGAAGGGCCCGTCGTTGCCGATGCGGACCAATTCGGTTTGCACTTCTTCGGCCGGAACAACTTCGCTGGGACAGCTCTTCGACGTTGCCGATGAAGCACCCACCACCCAACGCCGCCGGGTCGCCGCCATCGACCACCACCACACCACCAGCGGCTACCAGCGGCCGGGGCACTCCGCCGTGGTTCGGGCGGCGCTCGGCCGACCGGCCCCGGACCATGGTGCAGCGCGCGGGATGTCGGAGGACCTGAAACCGCGCTGCGCGGCCTGCCGTCCCACGGGTGGACCCGGGGTATGTTCGGTCGCCGGGACCGCTGCCTACTTGTGCTGTCCCAGTTGCGGGGGTGCGGCTGGCCGGCAGCTGGGACACCGGCAACCACGATGCCGCGCTGGCGGTGCTCGGTGACGCCGTCGCGGCCGGGGGTCGGGATCTGGATGTGGCCTCGTTGCGGTCCATCACCCCGGCCGGTTTGCAGGTCCTGCTGACCGGCCTTAGCCGGGTCTGGTTACGCCGACCCAACGACCTGGTCCAACGACTCGCGCAGTTCCTCGGCGGTCAACGGCCACCCGGAACCGACTAGCCGCGCGGCAGGGCGTTCGACAGCGATGCCGCGGAGCCCGGCTCACCCGGTAGTTCCCGCACACTCTGCACAGGTAACTCCATCTCAGCGGCGTCCTCG
>NZ_JBRIIO020000005.1:43426-268134 GCF_052976845.2 Nakamurella sp. GG22
CTGGATGGGTCGACAGTCGGATTCCCGGTGGACATCGACCGTTTCTATTCCCTGGCCGGAACCTGGCACGAGGACGTGACCCTGGCAGGAGGCGACACCATCCTGGTGCAGGAGTCGGCGCTCAGCCACGCGCCGCAACCGGGGCCGAATGCCGCCGGGCCGCTGCTCGCGGTGGTGGACGGGCGCGGGCGGGTCACGGTGTGGCAGGCGCTGCTCAACGCGGGCTATTGGTCCGGCGTGGTCGTGCTCCGTGCCGGCGTGAGCCGTCCGCACGGCGGCACGGCGGCTGAGGAGATCGTCACCGGCGCACACCATGTCGACCTGGCCGCGGTACTTGCAGAATTCAAACGCCGGGGTGCGCATATCGTGCGGGTGGACAGCGGCGGCGGACTGACAGGAGCCCTTCTGACCGCACATTTGGTGGACGAGGTCAGTCTGCTGATCCATCCCGTCGTCGCCGGCAACGACCACCGCTGGCACGGCGCCGCAGTACTGCCGCACACCCGGCTCGAGCTGCGCGACTGCCAGCGCTTGGATGGGGACGACGGCCTTGCGTGGCTGCGCTACGACGTGGAGCACTGACGCCGACAAGGCTGCGGCCATCGCATGTTTTTTGCCACGGAATGTGGTTCTTGGCACACATTGCGTGATGTGGCCCGTGGCTGATTCGGGGTGGTGAGCGTTCCGCCATGCAGTGACCGCCTGGCCAGCTCACGACAGCGTCGGGTCCGGCCGCCGGATCGGCAGAACAGTCGACTTCGACCCCCTGTGGACGACAGAAGGACGCCGTACTGGCGTCATACCCATTGCGACTGTGGACGATGACACTTCCGGGACGCCGCCACTGGCAACCGTTAGCGTCGGTACGCTGCTCCGCATGGGGAGGGGACAAGCAGGCACCGGGTTGCTGGTTGCCCTACTGCTGTGCGCTTCCTGCACGGGCGGAACGTTGGGCACCTCCGCTTCGAAGACGCCGTCATCGGTTCCGAGCGCAACAACCCCGGCGACGGTGACAACGGCCGACCCGCCGGTGCCGGCGACGACACCCCGATAGTCCGTGGAGTCGGTGCGTCCCTCGTCTCAACGAGCACCGGCCAGCGCCACACCCGGTGTGAGCACGATCGTCCCGTCGTCGCGTGTGGTGGCCGTGACACCACGAGCTGATCGGCTGGTTCCGGCTCCGGTCGCCGGGCCGGTGGAGAACCCGCCGTGCCGTGGGGTGCGGTGCGTGACGATCGCGGTGTCCGGTGACGTGTTGCTGCACACCCAGCTCATCGAGCAGGCCCGGCAGGACGCCGCAGGCAATGCCAGCAGCACGGTGGACGGGATGGACTTCTTCCCGATGCTGGCCGACCAGCAGCGGTATGGGCAGAGCGCGGACATCGGGATCTGTCACCTGGAGACACCGCTGGCCGATCCGGGCGGGCCGTTCGAGAACTACCCGGAATTCTCCGTCTCACCGCAAGTGCTCCCGGCGTTGACCAAGACCGAGTACGACGCGTGTTCCACGGCCAGCAACCACACCATCGATCAGGGCACGGACGGGTTGGACCGGACCCTGGACGACCTGGACGCGGCCGGCCTTATCCACGACGGCTCGTACCGCACGCGGGCGGGTTCGAAGGTGCCGGTGGTGATCAACACCGAGAACGGGCGGGTCGGTTTCATCTCGGTGGCGTACGGGTTCAACGGCAACGAACCCGACGAGCCGTGGCAGGTGAACACGATTGACGTCGACGCGATCAAGGCCAAGGCGAGGTCGGCCCGGCTGGCCGACCCGGACATCGACTTGGTGTACGGGCACCACGCGCATGTCGTGCAGCCGATGGAGAAAATCAACGGCGGGTGGGCGATCTACGGGTTGGGCAACAACATCGCCGCGCAGCTGGGCAGCGCACCGGGAATGCAACAGGGCCTGCTGGTCCGGGTCCAATTTAGTCAGGACACAAAGGGGGAATGGACGACCACCGACGTGGCGTGGGTGGCGTCCTACCAGGACGTCGGCGCCCCGTACCGGTGGTGCGCACTCACTCCGACCGACACCTGCGGCACCGGAGACGGCACAGCCCTCGCGGAAACCACCGCGGTGGTCAACCAGTGGGGAGCGGACACCGACGGCGCCCACCGCATCAACTAAGCCTCGTTGCTCTGACTCCCCGCCCCAGTGGTGTCAGTGGTCGCAGTCGTTGGTCTGGCACACATTCCGGGATGCTCTCGTAGTCGTCCTCAGGTGGGTGAGTGGTCCGCCATGCTGGGCTGCTCCGGGTGGACCCGCTGACGTCTCGATCTCGTACCGGCCTGTTCCCGCGGCGGGTCTCGCTGATCCCCAGCAGGCGCACCGGCGGTGGCCGGTCGGGCAGCACTTGGTCGGCGTGCGCGACGAACGCATCGTCCGCGATACTAGCCTTCGGGCCGCATTCCACCTTTGCGGACCGGGCTCCTAGTCGGCAAGCAGTTGCCATGCCTGACCAAGCCCCGAACCATTGCGCGGCAATTGGCGTCTGCGCATTCGCGGCTAGGCCAAGTGCGGCTGCACGCTCCATCGTGGCCGCCAATGGGATGACACGCTGGCATGTCCAGCCCGTTGACTGGCGCGAAGAAAGTTACTGCGACTTCCGGAGCCGTTGCCGGTGAACCCATCTCGCGGCAAGCACCCGGGGTCGACACACAGGCCGGCCGGCAGCAAGAATCAGGGTGCATGCAAACAGGTACTATTTGGACGACCACCCCGTATAGGACTAAATGTCCTACGGCAGCGGTGCCGGAGGTCGCTATACCCAGGTCAGGCGGGGAGTTCGGCATCCCGCCGAGCCCGTCTTTCCTACCGGCCGGGGAAAAGGGGACATCATGTTTGATCCTCGATCTACTCATTCCTGCGGTCCGCTGCGGGCGGTCCTGGCATTGGCATTGGCGCTGGCCGCGCCCGGCACGGCGGCGGCGAGCACGGACATCTACCACTACAGGATCTCCGGGCCCAGCGTCTCCGGCTTCACCAACACTTGGGATGGCTGCATTGAAACCGGAACCCAGCTCTCCGCTAGCAGCGTCAACAAAGGGGAAACCTGGGCCACCTATTACCACTACGCCTACAACTACTGCATCGGCGAAGGCACGTCCGTGTACGGCTCCGCGACCCCCACGACCTTCACCGTCGCCGGGAACCTCTCGTCCGCCCATCTCGTCGCAGACATCGGCCTGAGTCACAACACCACCATGGCCATCGATGAGACATTCGCCGCGGTCGGCCCCGCTGCCACCCGGAAGTACTCCAGCTCGTTCACCGCCCCGGACTACCGCTACAGCTACCGTTCCCTGGCCCGCACCCGGGCGGCGGTCGGCACCGGAACCATCTCTCTGGAAAGCGGTTCCATTCAGATGGCCACCTCGGGGACGTTCCAACTGACCCACCTGTAACGCCGACCCGAGCGACAGATACCGTCCAGATCAGAGCGCACCAAGTGGGCATCCCTGAAAACCGTGGAAACTCTGATTGATGTGATGTCGTGATCGGAAGCGAGCGCCGCACGGGGGGCAGGCCATTTTTTTGGCCTGCCCTTGGTGTGTCGTTGGTCGCGGTAAATGGTTCTGGCACACATTCCGTGATGCCGGCCCGGGCTGGCCTGACGCCCGTGTACGTGGTGCTCTGGGTCGGTGGGTCCTCGAGATTGCTGCCGTGTTCTGCTTCCGCATCTGTCGCCGGTGGTGATCGACAGCCTCGGCCGTGTCGACGACGCGGTGGTGGTCGCGGCGCATGGACGGTCGCGAGCGTCGCGTTGCCGGGGGTGCGGTCGGGTATCGACCCGGGTGCACAGCCGCTATCGACGGCGGGTGACTGGTCTCCCTGTTGCGGGGCAGCCAGTCGTGCTGTGCTTGACGGTGCGACGGTTCTTCTGCGACCAGGTCGACTGCCCTGCAGGCACGTTCGTCGAGCAGGTACCAGGGTTGACCGAGAAAAACGGCCGCCGCAGCATTGGCCTGCACGGCGCGTTGGCAGCAATCGAGTTGGCGCTTGCAGGTCGGGCCGGCTCCCGGCTGGCCGGAAGAATGGGTATAGCGATGAGCCGGTCGACGCTGCTCCGCGTGATCCGCGGGCTGCCGGACCCCCAGGTCGGCCGGTGAAAGTGCTCGGTGTCGATGAGTTCGCGCTGCGCCGCCGGCATCACTACGGCACGGTGCTGGTCGATTTGGCCGACGGTCACCGGCCGGTGGATGTGCTCACCGGTCGGGAAGCCGCGGACTTCGCCGACTGGTTGCGCGCCCACCCTGGTGTCGAGGTGATCTGCCGAGATCGGACCGGTGCCCACGCGGACGGCCAGGTACAGCACCTTCAGCATGCCTGTCCGGCTCGCCGGGTGCAGGTCGCGTTGGAAAATGATTGGATCGAGGTCCGGCACGACCGGACACTCGTGGCCCGGCAGACCCGGTCCCTGCACAAGGGCACCGAGGCTGGTGCTGGACTCGTGTTCCGCCGGCTCACCGTACGGCCCACGACGTTGCCCCTAAAGCCAGGATCTCATTTGATAACCGACCTCACGTCGCCTCGGTGAGGATTAGATCGAGATAAGGGTAATCCGGTAATTGAAGGATCAACAATTGATCCCGGTAAGAAATCGGCAACGGAGCGGCCACTCCGGATGGAGATTGGGCGCAGCGTCAGAACTTTTTCAGTGAGCCATTGAGGTAAATTCTACGAGCCGGGACTTTTGGCCCTGTTTTGTCCCAATCAACGGGGAGTGAGATGACGGTAACGGTCTGCACGTAGACCGTCCCGGGGGGCTTCTGCTGTCACGCGCGGCGGCAACCCTCCGACGCCTGCTGTTCCGGCATGCGAGATCGGGAGGTTCTGCCGTGACTACGCGGAAGCAAACAGTCCACACCGCGATCGTCCTGCAAGGCGGTGGTGCGCTCGGGGCTTACGAGTACGGGGTGCTGAAGGCGCTGTACGAAACCCGAGACCAGTTCACACCGGTTGCGGTGACGGGTATCTCGATCGGCGCGGTCACCGCGGCGGTGCTCGGTGGGTCGAAGGGCGATCCGATCGATGCGTTGGACCGATTGTGGCGCGACAAGCTGACGGTGTCTGCGGTGATGCCGCTGCCCCAGCTGATCGACCGGTCACTCGCGGTCCTTGGTGATCGAGGCATGTACCGGTTAGACCGCTGGCAGTTGATGGAAAAGGTCCTCGCGCCGTGGAATCTGACCAGCATCTACGACACCGGGCCACTACGTACAACGCTCGCGGAACTGGTCGACCTCGAGAAACTGAACGGTGAACGTCCGCGGGTTGTCGTCGGCGCCACCGACGTGGAGACAGCTCAGATCAAGTTCTTCGACAGGACCTATGCCGGTGGGCTGACATTTGAACACGTCGCCGCCAGCGGGAGCCTGCCTCCAGGGTTCCCGATGACCGAGATCGACGGTCGGCATTACTGGGACGGCGGGTTGTTCTCCAACACGCCGTTGAGCCCGGCAATCGACGCCCTGGAGGACGTCGACGGCGGCCGAAGAGAGGCGATCCGGGAATTGATCGTCATCGAGTTGTTCCCGATGAACGCCCCCGTGCCTACTAACATGGTCGACGTCATCGAGCGGATGATCCAACTGCAGTACACGAGCAGGCTCAAGCTGGACAAGCACTTCTTCGACAAGGTCGACCGTTTCGTCGATCTCATCGAGACGATCGAGAAGACACTGCCGGCGGACAGCACCATCCGCAACGACCCGCAGTACAAGCAGATGCTCGGCTACCGGAAGATCAACCACTTCAACGTGGTGACCTCCACCATTCCGTTCACCCTCAGCGCGGCCGGCGACTTCTCCCGGGCGTCCATCGATGCCCGCATCAAGGCCGGATACGAGGACGCCATCAAGCAGGGCATCGGTGACGTCAACTCCCCGGGGCTCCGTTTCGACGTCACCGGGTCAACCGACACGGCAGCCGCGATCGATGTCCAACCGCCCGGGACTGCAACCGCAGAGCACTGAGCATCCCCGTAGCGCACTGCCGGCGGGTCTGATCGAGGCGTGAGGCGATCGGCGCAGTCCGCCGGACCATTGCAGGCTCTTTGGAGGCTGGCGATGCCTGTTCCATTCCATGGCGAGGAGTTCACCCTCCACAACCCGGAAGGTTCGGAGGTCCGTGTCCGGGGGTGGGGGAACCAGTTCCATGCTGTCTTCGAGACCCCGGACGGATACACGGTGGTGAAGGACCCGGCATCCGGTTTCTTCCACTACGCGCGACTGTCCGACGACGGCGGCCAGTTGTTGCCGACGGGCGCCCGCGCTGGCACGGACCCCGGCGCTCTCGGCGTACCACCGCACCTGCGGGTCAGCGCGCAGGCAGCGAAACGGTCCGCGGCGACCGCCCGCGACCGGCTGCCCGGAAAGCCGCGCTGGGAGGTCCGCCGTGAGCAGCGCAAGGCGCTGAAGCGTGCCGCAGCGGATTCCGACGCCACCCCCGAAGGCCCGGCGGACCTCCACGCGGGCGGCGCCTTGGGCACCTCGACCGGTCTGTGCCTGCTGATCTTCTTCCCTGACGTACCGGTCACGATCAGCCAGGCCGAGATCCAGAACTTCTGCAACCAAACGGGGTACACCGGTTTCGGGAACAACGGGTCGGTGTCCGACTACTTCTCCAACGTATCCGGCGGAAAGCTGAAGTACACCAACATCGTCACCGCCTACTACAAGAGCAAGCACACCCGCGGCTACTACACCGACCCCGCCATTCCATACGGGACGCGGGCGCAGGAACTCATCACCGAAGCGCTGACCGACCTGAAGGGCAAGGGCTTCGATTTCAGCCGGCTGTCGGTCGACCCGGGCGGCTACGTCTACGCGTTGAACGTGTTGTACGCGGGGCAGGCGGTGAACAACTGGTCCGAAGGACTGTGGCCGCATTCCTGGAGCCTGGGTAACCCGTTCGTCGTCAGCGCCACCAGGACGTTCTTCGATTACCAGATCACCAATATCGGCGACGCGCTGACCCTGCGGACCTTCTGCCACGAGAACGGGCACATGGTGTGCGACTTCCCCGATCTGTACGACTACGGGTACGAATCCTACGGCGTCGGGGACTTCTGCCTGATGTGTTACGGCGGGTCCGACACCAATCCCACCGAGCCGTGCGCGTACCTGAAGTACCGGGCGGGCTGGGCGGCCAAGGTCACCACCCTGACCGCCGGTGTGAAGGCAACACTGACCACCGGCGTCAACGATTTTCTGCTGCACAGACGGAACACCAACGAGTACTTCATCCTGGAGAACCGGCAACAGACCGGGCGCGACGCGTCGCTTCCGGACAGGGGGTTGGCGATCTGGCACGTCGACAAATTCGGCAGCAACAACAACGAGCAGATGACGCCCGCCGCGCACTACGAATGCTCGTTGGAGCAGGCCGACAACCGGTTCGACATCGAGCACGGGTTCAACCTCGGCGACACCGACGACCTGTTCGGTGCACCGACAAGAACCGCGTTCGGTGTCGGCACGTCCCCGGCCAGTAAATGGTGGGACGCGACCGCGTCCGGTTTGGAAATCGTCCAGGTGTCGGCACCTGCCGAGACCATGACGGTGACGACGAAGGGCAAGGGGGGCCAGATCGCGATGGTCAATCAGGTGCACATCAAGACCGCCAACCGCTACTACCTGCAGGCGGTGAACGGCGGAGGTGGGGACGTCACCGCCAAGGGCCCATGGCCCCGCGAGTGGGAGACGTTCGACGTCGTCCCGGTCGCCGGTGACTGGGCCGACGCCACCTCGGGTTCCACCGTGAACCTGCGTACCTGGGATGGCCACCTGGTCAGCATCACCGGGCCGGCCGGGGCGGTCACCGCGACTGGGACCGACGGCACCATCCCGGAGACGCGTTTCGTCCTGGTGTTCCCTGCGGGGGAGCCGGGGCTGCTGGGGCACTACGGTCGTTTCGGGTTACGCGCGGCCAACGGCAAATTTGTCTGCGCGGAAGGCGGCGGTAATGGGGTGTTGGTCGCCAACCGGGCAGCGATGGGCCCGTGGGAGACGTTCGAGGCGATCCGACACCCCGAACCGGCGGACAGTGTTCTCACCACGAGTATCCGGACGGTCTCGAAAGTCGACTTCCTGCAGGCCGTTGGTGGTGGCGGCGCCGACCTCTCCGCCGACAGTCCGTCGCCGGTGGACTGGGCAACGTTCGACATCCTCGCCGCGGACCGCGCTTCCCGCGGCCTGCGGGACGGCGCCCGGGTCAACGTGCGCACCGAGTGCGGGCACTACCTGCAGGCAGAAGGCGGTGGCGGTGGCAAGGTCACGGCCGCCGGCATCTGGCCACGAGAATGGGAAACCTTCACCCTCGTCGTTCCAGGGAAGCGCCTGTGGCTCCGCCCGAACGGACCATTCGGGCTCCGCACTGCCAAAGGCAACTACGTCGAAGCCGACCACGGAGGCGGCGGGATCGTGCTCGCCACCGCCACCACCCTCACACCGGCCGCCACCTTCACGGCAACCAACCAGGCAGAACCGACCAACGCAGCCGTGAACGGAACGGCAACCGCCGGAACAGCCGAGACAGCCACCAACAGCACCCAATTCATCAGACTCGCCGGAGGGGTCGGCAGCTTCCGCACCACCTACCCCGCCACCCTGATCAAGGCGCTGCTGGTGACCGAAGCCCGCGTCGGAACCCCCGGAGCACGGCTCGAGGTCCGCATCGTCGTCGACGGGCAGCCCATGCAACCCGGCGTCGCCGTCCTCACCGACTCCACCACCTATAGCAGCCACACCCACAGCGGCTGGCTCAACGTGCAACCCGGATACCACAACATCGACGTCGAATGGCGAACAACAACAGGCACCGCATACTTCCGCAACAGAACCCTCACCGTGCAGACGCACAGGTGACAGCGGTGCGGGGAAACCGCCTAGCTGCGCTTACCAGCGTTATGAACATTTCGTACGGAAAGGAGCATCAAAATGTCCGCGAACCCGTCCACAATCACCATGCCTCCTGTCAGCAAGGAGCGCTTGAGGAACTGCATTGCCAGCGCCACATTTTGGGCAAGCGAAGAGGCCCTTCTCGCCTTTGCGCATAGGATGCAACGCCGAGCTGATCAGTTGGCTCTTGTAACGGCGGTGCTGGGCGCTGTCACGAGCCTCGCTATCTGGACCACTCTCTCCGGCGATCCTAGCTGGCAGGCCCAGCTTGTGGTATCCGTCGTAGCGCTGGGAACAGCTGCCGCAGCAGCATTCTCGCGGATACGTAACTATGGAGAAGCGGCCGGTAAGGCCAGGGAACTGTCTGGTCAGTACGGAAAAATCCTTGGGGAGCTAGGAGACGCGGAAGCCGTCCAAAACGATCCGCAATGGAAAGACGCCGTACGTAGCCGTGTCGCCGACTTCGAATCCATCAAATCCCGCAAGGATCTACTTGTCCCGTACCCGATGAAGGAGCAAAAAGTAAGAAATCAGCAGAGATAGCGGTTCACCTCTGGGTCACCCGTTGGATGATGCTCCTATTGAACGCGCCGGGTGAACCGAGCTACGATGCGTCGTCTATAGCTGAGCTGACGCCTAACCGGACAACCAAAGAGTTTGAACGCAAGCCGCCGTTCGGGGCCGGGCGGCGGCCCGTTTTGGTCATCCGCAGTCGCTCATCGAGACGTCGCCGCTATCGAGCCTCGATATTGAACCGGACTCGGACTGGGTGGCGTACCAGCATTGGATGACCTGCGGGGGCGCTGCAGTGGTCGCCTAGAGGCCGCGGCCGCGGGGGACGACGCCGTCGGGGTCGGGTGCGTCGTCGGGGTCGCGGTGCGCGGAGAGCCAGTCGCCCCGGACGTTTTGCCATGCAGCATCCGGGAGTTTGACCTTGAGGTCACCGGCGCCGGGGATGGTGTCCAGCATCTTGGCGGACAGTTCATGGATGCCCAGGGCGAGGCTGACGCCGGCGGAGCGGCCCGCCCGGGCGATCTTGACTGCGGGCACTCCGATCTCGATGCGGACGTGGTTCGTGCTCGGCGCTGAGCTGTTTCCGCCAGGCGACCTCGGCGTGGGCGCCGCGAAGCAGCGCGGTGGCCTCGGGCGCAGTGGAGGCGAAACCGTGGCAGCGGTCGCGGGCGCACTGGTGGTCGGCGCCGCTCTTCACCGGGTCGAGGACGTACACCTGCCAGCCTCGGACCAGCGCCCTGTAGACCGGCTGCGAACCGGCGAGGGCAGGTGGCGACTCTGTCACCGGCGGCTGTCAACTGCGAGCGGTATCAAAGGTGACTCGGAGTTGGTACCTATCGCCGCGATACACGGACGTTGCGTACTCGATTGGCGCTCCGGCGGCGAAGGAGAGGCGCTCGAAGCACAACGCGGCCGAGCCCTTGGCTACGCCAAGGAGTTTGGCCGCCGCGGGGCTGGCCGGGTTGGCGCTGATCGTCTGCTCGCCTTCATCCACGACGAGTCCGTAGCGCTGTTCGAGTAGCGCGTAGAGGGACCCGCCGATGAGTTGCTGGTTCAAGAATTCAGGTGTGCGGAACGCCGGCAGATGTGTGCACTCGACCGCGATGGGTTCTCCGTCGGCGAGCCGCAACCGCTCCAGTACATGGACGGGGTCTCCGACCTTCACTGAGAGCTTCTCGGCGAGAAGTGAGTCTGCCGGAAGAACGGCGCGGTTCAGTTCCTGTGAGTCGGGACGCATTCCGCGGGAGCTGATGTCCTCGCTGAAGGACTTCAGCGCGACCGGCATCATCAGCCGCGGCCGGGCAACATACGCGCCGCGTCCCGCGACTCGGTACGCCCGGCCCTCGCTCACCAGTCGGTCGATGGTTTTCCTTGCGGTCATCCGGGCAACGCCGTACCGCTGAGACAGATCACGTTCGGACGGCAACGGGTCATCGAAATGAAGGTCTCGCTCGATCGTGGTCCGCAGGTCCTGGTAGATCTGCGAGTAGACCGGCACCGGCCCGCCGCGGTGCACTCGATCAGACGTCGTTTCAGTTGCCACGGACTGCCTCACCCTTCCCCTTCGATCGCGTCCGTTCCCGACTTCACGTGACCCGAGATGCCGTCGCAGGGCTTGACAGCAACTGGTCTATACCAGACTATACCAACTACGCCGAGAATGTCAGTCACCCGAACCGGACGATCCTCGCCTTCGTGCAGATCTGTTGGGATGGAGGAACTTGTGGTCGATCTGGACCGGCTCACGACAGAGGCGAGCAACGTCAAGTCAGACGACTTGGACATCTTGCCGGTGAGCGCACTGCTGCGGCTGATGAACGACGAAGATCACCGGGTCGCCGGTGCAGTGGCGGCAGCGCTCAACCAGATCGAAGCCGCGGTCGTGCTGGTGGCGGATGCCTTTCGCCGCGGAGGGCGACTGGTTTACATCGGCGCGGGCACCAGTGGGCGGCTCGGGATGTTGGACGCCGTGGAGTGTCCGCCAACGTTCGATACAGACCCGGGTCAGGTTGTCGCGCTGATCGCGGGCGGTGCAAACGCATTCGCAAGGGCGGTTGAAGGAGCGGAGGATTCCCCCGAGCTGGCGCGGCACGACCTGCAGGCTGTTGCGCTCGGATCCGTCGATGTTGTCGTCGGTATTGCCGCATCAGGTCGTACGCCATATGTGATCGGTGGATTGGACTACGCCAGATCCGTTGATGCGGCAACAATTTCAGTTGCGTGCAACCCTGCTGCGCCCATCAGTGCGCACGCCGATGTCGCGATTGAGATCGACAACGGTCCGGAGATCCTCACGGGCTCAACCCGGCTCAAGGCAGGCACCAGCCAGAAGATGGTGTTGAACATGATCAGCACCGCGGCGATGGTGCAGACCGGAAAGGTCTACCGCAATCTGATGGTGGATCTCCGGCCGACGAACGCGAAGTTGGTCACCCGCGCGAAGCGGATCGTGATGACCGCGACAGGCTGCGATGAACACACGGCCGAGGCCGCCTACACCGCCGCCGACGGAAACGCCAAGACAGCGATCGTGATGATCATCGCCGACTGCACCCAGGGCGAAGCCGCCGAGAGACTTCGTCGATCCGGCGGATTTGTCCGCGGCGCAGTCACCGCCGGTGAGACGACTCAGCGACCGTAACCGGATCAAACCTCCGCCACATCTGTGAACCGACTCGTGAGAAAGGCGCCATCTATGTCCGCGACGCACCAGAACATGACCACCGTGGATCCGGCCCAACGGCGCCGAGCGCTGGTCGCCGGTTCTGTCGGTAATTTCATCGAATGGTACGAGTTCGGTGTTTACGGGTTCTTCGCGACCATCATCGCCGCCAATTTCTTCACCGCCGACGGCGGTAGCAGCCTGGAAAGCCTCATCAAGACCTACGCGTCATTCGCGTTGGCGTTCTTCTTCCGGCCCGTTGGTGCGGCACTGTTCGGCCGGCTCGGTGATCGCATCGGTCGCCGCCCGACGCTGATCCTGGTGCTGCTCCTGATGTCCGGTGCCACCGCCTTGATCGGAGTCCTACCGACTTACGCCACGATCGGCGCCGCAGCCCCCATCCTGCTGACGCTGGTCCGGATCCTGCAGGGCCTGTCCGCCGGCGGGGAATTCGGCGGGGCCGTCTCGGTGATGACCGAATTCGCCCCCAAGGGCCGACGCGGATTCTTCGGGTCGTGGCAGTCGTTCACCGTCGCGTTGGGACTGCTGGCCGGAGCAGGCATCGCGGCCATTCTCGGTGGTCTCCTGACCGCGGAGCAATTGAACAGCTGGGGTTGGCGTATCCCGTTCCTGCTCGCGCTGCCAATGGGCCTGGTCGCGCTGTGGCTGCGGCTCAAGCTGGAGGAGACGCCGTCGTTTCAGCGCGTCGAGAAGGACGCCGGGTCCTCCCCGAGCGCGCGACCCGTTGTTGTCACCAAGCCGGGCGCCGGAGAAGTCGGCAGGGCGATCCTGCTCGGAATCGGGCGGTTGATGGGCTGGTCGGCCGCCGGCTACACATTCCTCGTCGTCATGCCGTC
The DNA here is from genome assembly GCF_052976845.2 of Nakamurella sp. GG22. Taxonomy (NCBI): domain Bacteria; kingdom Bacillati; phylum Actinomycetota; class Actinomycetes; order Nakamurellales; family Nakamurellaceae; genus Nakamurella; species Nakamurella sp. GG22. Next base: position 56,369 of record NZ_JBRIIO020000005.1, read on the forward strand.
ATATCTACAGACATCATTGAACGCCACTTTCCAGCAGGCACTGATCGCAACAGTGCTGGCGAACGTCGGGTTCGCTGCCACCATCCTGCCCGCGGGCGTGCTCAGCGACCGGTACGGGCGGCGCCCGGTCATGCTGACCGGCACACTGCTGATCCTTGTTCTTGCGTTACCGCTGTTGAATTTGCTGCAGGACCCGGACGGCAGTCTCACCGTGAAGGGCATCGCGGTATTCGCCGCCGGCGCGGCCGTAGGTCTGATCGCCGGTCCGGGCCCAGCAATGCTGTCGGAGATGTTCCCCACCACCGTCCGCTACACCGGCCTCGGTCTGGCGTACTCATTGTCGAACGCCGTCTTCTCCGGCTCCGCGGGATTGATCATCACCGCACTGATCAACAGCACCGCCAACCTCGACATCCCGGCCTTCTACGTGATGATCACCTGCGCGATCAGCGCCGTCGCGATCGCCACCCTGCGCAAGGATGATCACCTACGAGATCTCAAGGATTGATGACCTCGAGCCGAATCTGATCGTCAGGCAGCCAGTCCCACGGAAGGGTTATCCCATGCGGGTTATCGGCATGATGTCCGGCACCTCACATGACGCTATCGACGCGGTGGCGGCCGATCTCACCGCGGAAGGCGACACTCTGGTTCTGTCACCGCTGGGCATGCTCAGCGAGCCGTACCGGCCGGAGCTGCGGTCCGCGATCGTGGACGCTCTGCCACCCCGTGCGACGACCATGGAGGCGGTCTGCCGTCTGGACACCGAGATTGGCCAGGCGTTCGCCGCACTGGCAGAACGAGCGAATACGGAGCTGTGCGAGGACCGGGCCGAAGTCATCGTGTCGCACGGCCAGACAACGTTCCATTGGGTGCAGGACCATGTTGTTCGCGGAACCCTGCAGTTGGGACAGCCGGCGTGGATAGCAGAACGCACAGGGTGCACGGTCGTCTCGGACCTCCGGTCCCGCGACGTCGCCGCCGGCGGGCACGGCGCGCCGATGGTCAGCGCTTTCGACGTCCTGTGGTTGGGTGCTCGGCCCGGGACGTCGGTGGCCCTCAACCTGGGCGGCATCGCGAACATCACCGTTGTCGGCGGTCAGGAACCCATTGCGTATGACACCGGCCCGGCCAACGCCCTCATCGATGCCGCCGTCAAGCAGCTCACCGGGGGTGAGCAATCGTTCGATCGAGGCGGCGCAATGGCGCGACGCGGGAACCTGGACGAATCACTGCTGCAAGCATTACTTGCCGACCCGTACTATGGCCTTCCGGCACCCAAAAGCACTGGTAAGGAACTGTTTCACGACCAGTATCTGCAGCGGCACCTCGCCGGATTCGGCGAGATCTCGCCGGACGATCTCATCGCAACCCTCACTGAGCTCACCGCACGGACCGTTGCCGATGCCATCACGAAGGCCGGGGCCACCGAAGTCATCGCCTCGGGTGGGGGCACCATGAACCCCGCGCTGATGTCGGCCCTGGAAAACCGCATTGCTCCAGTTCCGCTCTTGACCGCAGAAGACCTGGGCTTATCCAGCTCGAGCAAGGAGGCCTACGCCTTCGCGGTCCTCGGCTACCACACCATGATCGGGCTACCCGCCACGGTGCCAAGTTGCACCGGCGCCCGGCACGCCAGCATCCTGGGAACCATCACCCCCGGGCGGCGCGGTGTCCAGCGGCCCGATGGGCCCCAGCGCACCCTGACCGCGTTGAACATCCGAGGATGAGCAGTCGTCGGGGTTCTCGAGGCGCCGTCACCGACGTACCGCGCGCACGACTGGATGGTGACGCCAGGTTGATCACAGTGACCTACCAGAGGTTCGTTGTAGCGGGCGATACCAAACCGGATGGCACGATTTGTCCTCATTGACAACAGGTTTGCGGCGTATCAACACCAGCGTGGGCTGGTATTTCGCCGGGCTGGGTGCCACCGCCGCGGTGATCCCCGCTGTGCTCCCAGGTGTCGCAGCAGCATTCGTCGTCCCCGTGGAGTCCGTGCTCCCGGCGGTGCCCGCACTGTTCCTGGGGCTGTTCGTGGGTGTCGTCTGCGCCCCGGCACTCGCCCTGCGGGCCACTCTGACCAGCGCGCTCGGCTGCGGGGGAGCGGGCCAGGCCGTCGGTTTGACGCTGGCGGGCGTGGCCGCCAACCCGGCGTGGTTCATCGTCGCGGCGGGAATTGCCGGTGCCGGTTTCGGCGTCGTGGAAAGCGCAGCCACCGCCGTCACCCGGCTGATCAACCATGCCGGCACACCGCGCCGGTTAACCCTCCTGACGGTCATTGTCGGCGTGACCGCCACCATCACGCCCATTGCAGTTGTCCTGCTCGGAGGAATCGGGCTGACCCGCCTCGCGTTGCCCGTCGCCGCCGCGGTCCACGTCATTGCCCTGATCAGGTCCCGCGGCGCGGCACTGCCTCCGCCCGCACGGTCGGCTTCGCCTGCGGCGCCTGCGATTCCGACACCGCGCACAACCCGCGCTGTGGCGATGCTCGGCGCTGCCCTGTTCTTCTACGTGGGCGCGGAAAGCGTCTTAGCTGGCTGGTCCGCGGCAACGATCACCGCCACGCTCGGCACCGACCCGAACATGGCAGCCCTGGGCACCAGCGGCTTCTGGCTGCTGATCACAGTCGGACGTCTCTTGGGCACCCGACTGAACAAACATCTCAGGGCATCCACTGCCACACTGGCGTGCTCCCTGGTGGCCGGGTCCGCGCTGGCACTGAGCGCCGTCCTGGCAGACCGCAGCACTGCCGCCTCGCTGAGCTTGATCGGCATCGCGATCATTTCCTGTGGACCCTGCTACGCGCTGATTCTCGGCGTCGCGGTCACCACGACGTCCCACCGCGTCGCGGTGACAACAGCATCAGCACTGGTCGCTGTCGGCGCTGCAGGCGGGGCCGCGGTTCCACTGCTCACCTTGACGGCCTTCGACGCGCGATCTCCCATCGCCATTGCCGCGATGTCCATGGCCGCAGTTCTGGTCCTGCTCGCTCTTGCCACTCAACGACCACGCCTATTGCAATGATCCGGGGCGACCCCGGTTTGACATTGGGTGCCGTGTCTTCAGTGGCACCGTCGCATTCTTCGCCTCGACCGTAGGGTTGTGACTGAATGAGGGTGCATTCCCAACCCAGAATTATGCTGACCGGACCGCCTGAGTTCATGGGCGGCCCGATTCATCAATCCAGCAGCCGGAAGACGCGCGCGGCATTGCCGCCGAGGATCAGTGCCCGGTCCGGCTGCGAGACGCCCGAGCGTTTACCTTGGCCAGCTCGTAGGTAGCGTTGTAGAACGCCTCGCCTACGCAGAACCCTCCGCGTTGGCGCAAGTGCGAACGCGGCGGAACGCCGCGGTGCCGAGGTGCCCGCACGGCGGCGGCTGGGCGGTTCGGGCACGACGTGGCCGGTGCGGGCGGCGCGATTTGGTGTGCAACTGTCCCTCAGCTCAGGAGTACTGCGCAGAAATCCGTCGCTCGGAGCCGTCGACGGTGATGATGCCGCCGTGCGGGAGGATCCATTGGGGTCGGGTGTGGCCGAACGGAACGCCAACGCAGATCACCGCGTCGGGGTTGTACTGGGAGATGACGCCAACCACGACGTCTCGCTGCTCCGCTCGCAGCCGAGCCCGCTCGTCACGGGACGGGCGGCGGGTGAAGTCGGACACCGGTGGCCGGCCCAGCAGCACCGCGTCGACTGCAGTCAGGATGCCGCGTTCACCCAGTGCTCGGACGATCCAACCCACATTCCGGGCGGGCGACAACTTTTCGGAGGTCTCGAGGAGCAGCACCCCGCCGTCCAGGACCGATGCCTCGAATGGAAACCGACCGGCGGTGAGTATCCATTCGATCACTTCAAGGCAACCGCCCCAGGTGGGTCCGGCGACCGAACGGGACGGCCCGAACCAGGACCACTGCTCCGTTGGTTCACGGTCGCCGAACAACTTCAGGGCGCGCGGGTCATCCCAGTTCAACCCGACGTCCTCTGATTCGCCAGGATCGGTGATCTCGAGGATTTCACCGGTGAGAAGGGCGGCACGCAGGGAGCGGGCGTGGACGTCATCCACCGCTGATCCGGGCCCCAGGTGGACCTGCGAGGAGCCGCCGTAGAAGCTGGCGACCCCGATGGACCACAACCAGTGATGCAGATTGGTGTTGTCGCTGGTGCCGAGGAAAGGTTTGGGATCTTCACGGGGCAGAGTGTTGTCAAGGTGCGGGATGACGGTGATTTGATCGTCACCGCCGACGACGGCCAGAATCGCGCGGATCGACGGATCGGCGAACGCAGCGTTGATGTCCGCCGCCCTGGCCACGGGTGAGGCACCGACTTGACGGATCGTGGGGTACTCCACCGGGACCAGGCCAGTCAGTTCGACGAGTCGGCGCATCGCCTGCTCGTGAACAGCGGGGAATGCCCCCGCCGCGGCGAACGACGGCGACAGGACGGCGATCTGGTCTCCTGCCCGAGCCTTCGGCGGCTGGATAACCACCTGTTTCATGTCGGCCAACCTAAGGGAACAAGACTCTGACCCGCACCGGCGATGACGCTGCGCGCGCAGGCGGCGCCGCTGTCGGCCTCGAGCGCGCTCAGGAAGATGCGTCACGACACCGCCTGTTCACGAGCGACCTTCACGGACGATCCGACGTCACGGCGTCGTCACCGCGGCCGGAATGGCTCGTACGGCGGTAGTGCCCGGGCCGGGGACGGCCGAGGATGAAATGCACCATTCGACCGCTGAACAGCGGCCGGCCGCCCAAGCCAGAGGAGCGTTGTCGATGACCTACAACATCATTTTCGACGTGCCGGCGCCGATCGAGATGTACGACGCCACCCACGCATCCGTCATGGAGGTCGTCGGTGAGGACGACGTCGGGCTGGTAGCGCACATCGCCCGGGCGACCGATGCCGGGTTCGAGATCGTGGAGATCTGGCGGTCGAAGGAAGCGTTCGACCACTTCAACACCGAGATCTGGCCGAAGGTGGCGGCCAAGATCCCCGGGGCCGAGGGGATGGACGCGCCGAAAGGTCGCGAATTCGATGTGCGCGGGTTGATCGTCGCGCACAACGACGACCTCAAGGTCTGATCGCACGGCCGACTCCGACACGCGGTCGCGGGTCAACCCTGACGGCGGCCGCGGTGCCGGCCCATTCTGCGGCCGCGTGTGCAGGGCTGTGGAAAGGCGGACCATTTCAATCGTTTGTTGCTGCACTCTCGCCTAAACTCCCCGGTCATGAAGATTCTGTTCGCGTCGACCGGGGGTGCGGGGCATTTCACGCCTTTGGTGCCGTGGATTGACGAGAGTCTTCGACGCGGTCACGACGTGCTGGTGGTCGGCCCGCCCGGGCTCGCAGCAACGGTCGACCAGCGGAACCTGCCCCTGCGGGTCGGGGCTTCCCCACCGGAGCAACAGGTCGGGAAGATCTGGGCGCAGGTCGCCACCATGACGCACGACGACGCCGAGAGCTTTGTGATCGGCGAGATCTTCTGCCGGTTGAATGCTGGAGCACTGCTACCGGTGATGCGCGCGACGTTTATGGATTGGATGCCGGATCTGGTGCTCCGGGATCCGACCGAGTTTGCGTCCGCTGCAGCGGCCGACGAGCAAGGAATTCCCCATCTCCGTGTCGGCCACGGGCTAGCCTCCAGCGAAGCGGGCTCCTTACGAATAGCCGCAGAGGCGTTGCAGGACTTCCAGCCTGCCCTGCACCAGCGGATCGCTGGGTCGACGTACCTCACGCTGTTCCCCGAGGTGCTGGACCAGTCACCGTTCCCCGACACCCGCCGTTACCGGCTACCGCCCCGCACGCAACCAGCTTCGAGTGGCCTACCGGGCTGGTGGCCCGGGAACTCAGCTCCGCTCGTTTACGTCACCTTCGGCACTGTCGCGCCCACAATCCCCAGTATGGTGCCGCTGTACCGGGCAGTGCTGGACGCTGTCACGGGCATGCCAGTGAGGGTGCTGCTGACAGTCGGTCGGGAACTCGACATCGCAAGGCTTGGAGTTCCGCCGAGCAACGTCCGAATCGAGCAATGGGTGGATCAGGCCGACGTCATGGCCCACGCGGACCTGGTGGTCTGTCATGGCGGAGCGGGCACCACCCTGGGCGCGCTGGCGGCCGGAGTCCCTTCGGTGGTATTCCCGCTGTTCGCCGACCAAGCAGCCAACGCCGCCTGCGTCGCCCACGCCGGGGCAGGAGTGGCCCTACCCGCAGGCGGCGCAGTCGCAGCGCAACGGAGCATCGAGAACGATGACGCCGCCTCCCTCCGCAGCGCGATTCTCCAGGTTCTCGGCGAACCCAGTTACGCGAGTGCAAGCTCCAGGATTCGGGCCGGGCTCAACGACCTGCCCCTCTTCGAAGACGTCTATACCGAACTAATCCCCGGGACGCCCCAGAAAATAAAAGCGTGATGGTCATTATCCAACCTGCACTTTGATTCCGTTTGGTCTTCATCTCATACTCGTTGCGCGACGGCGCACATCACCGCGCACCAGTGGCGGCACACCTACGCATCGTCCACCGGCATAGGGTCGAGCCTGTGGACGATAACCCGCTGGCGACCGACCTCGTGGGAAAGGCGGGCAGACTGGCAGTCCGGATGCTCGACGCCGGGATCGATACTTACTTGAAGACCTCGATTCTCGACGTCGTCGTCCCGACGGCCGACCACGCGGCCGCTGTGGCGGCAGCGACGGCGCTATGAGCGCCGAGGCGTTCCCGCCTGGCTTCTTTGCTCGCGAGGACGAGCGGCCGGATGCGGCGTTCTACGGGCCGCCCCGCCTGGTCACCCACATCGACGCGGGCGCCACCGCGGCCGTCTCCGACCTCTACGCCGAGCTTGGCGTAGACGGGTCGGCGGGGGAGCCGCGACGGGTCCTGGACCTGATGTCGTCCTGGGTGTCGCACCTACGGACCGCGCCTGCTGAGCTGGTGGCGCTGGGCATGAACCGCGCCGAGCTCGACGCCAACCCGATGGCGACCGAGCGGATCGTGCAGGACCTCAATGCCGAGCCGGCGCTGCCCTTCGCCGACGCGACATTCGACGCGGTGCTGTGCTGCGTGTCCGTCGACTACCTGGTCCGCCCTGTCGAGGTTCTGCGCGAGGCCGCCCGGGTGCTGCGACCTGGCGCGCCCGTCGTGTTGACGTTCTCCAACCGTCTCTTTCCCAGCAAGGCGGTGGCCGGCTGGCTTTACGCCGACGAGCCGACGCGTTGCGCGATCGCTGCGGCGTACGTTCGCCTCACCGGTGGGTTCGGCGAACCGCAGGTGTCACTCCGCACCCCGGAGCACGGTTACCGTGGCGACCCGCTCTACGCGGTGGTGGCCCGGCGCTTCGTCTGATCGGCCGAGGCGCGCGCCCACGATCCCGCCGTCGACGTAGATCGAGCTGGGAGGGGACAAAGCCGCCCTCGTCCGACACGACGAACCGCACCGCGTACGGGAAACGTTCGGGGTCGGGCCACAGTTCGTACAGGCCGGCCATTGCGAGCAGGTCTTCGCCGGCGTTGAGGTAGTAGCGCTGTTTGCCGTCCGGGTGGTTTCTCATTCGTGGTGGCCGTCGGCGGGGACCAGGCAGCGGCGGTCCGCAGCGGCCGCCTGAAAGGCAGGTTCCCCGTGATGGTTTCGGGCCTTCGACCAACGTGTAGCAGCTTCGGCATACCCGGGTTGTCGGCTGGAGCGGGGCCGAGGTCAGGCATTCGCGCCGAAATGTGTGTTGATCGTCGGCTACCAAGGGCCGATGTGGCCGGGCGACGGCAGAGGGGGTCATAGCAGACCTTGGCGTTGAGCCATGATGATTAGTTCGTCCCGCTGCCGCGTGCTCGCCGCTGCGATCATCCTTTCCATGCCCGCACGTCGGCGATGGTCGCGGGCGCGTTTGCGGATTTTGGTGAACACGGTGGTGCCTTTCGCTCGTTGTGGTGGTGCCTGTGTGCAACGCTGACCCGGTCGGGGCCGTGGTCTGTGGTGCCGGCCAGTCCGGGAGTGATAACCATCGAGGTGCCGTTCACCGATTCGCCAACTCGCTGAAGGCCGCCGCGTGCTGGCGGACGAAGTGGGTGAGCGTCGAGGCGGGCCGGCCGGTCAGGCGGGGGACTTCATCGGTGACGGTCGCGTATTCGCCGCGTCGTAACCCGGCGAAGATCTCCAGGATCTGCGTCACTGCGGGCTCGGAGATCCCACTTGTGCGCATCTGCTGGGCGGCGTCGTCAGGAGGGACATCGATGTAGCTGATGGGGCGACAGGTGACATCGGAGAGCTGCTGGGCGACCTGGGAGTAGGTGAGTGCCTCCGGACCGGTCAGGTGCAAGACACCAGCGGGCACCGTGTCGTCCAACAGGGCCCGGGCTGCCACGGCAGCGATGTCGGCGGGGTCGATCATGGCGATCGGTGCAGTGCCGGCCGCTGCCGGTAGCGCGTTGAAGTGGCGCACCGGTTCGGCTGCTGCCAGCAGGTTGGACATGTAGAACGAGGGTCGCAGGATCACAGCTGACAGATCGGTAGCGGTGAGGTGTTCCTCGACGGCCGCGTGTCCACGCCATACCGCAGCTTTGGCGGTACGGCCGGCGCCGCGTGCCGACAGTTTCACCACCCGACGTACGGATGTAGATGTGGCGGCGTCGATGGCCGCACATTCGAGGTCAATCTGTTGGGGGACGTTGCCGCACGCGAGGAACAACGCGTCCGCCCCGGTGAGGGCATCTCGCAGAGCATCCCGGTCGGCGAGATCGCCGACGATGATGTCTGCGTGGGCACCGAGCAGTGTTCTTGCCTTGTCGGCGTTGCGGACGAAGGCGCGGGCCCGGACGCCGGAACCGGCGAGGGCATGGACGAGCAGGGTCCCCACGGTGCCGGTGGCACCGGTGATGAGGGCGGTTCTGGGCATGGGCTGTGCTCCAGTTCGAGTGGTTTTGTTTTGGGGAGTTCGGTTGGGCTTGTTGCTGACTGCGGGAGTGTTCGGTCGCTCCCGAGGGCTACACGCGTTGCGCGGTGATCAGCCACGCGGTGGATCCAAATCGGATCCCGTCCGCGGTTTCGTGGGTTTCCAGGATGTTGCGAAGCGCGGCGACCGACTTCGCGCGTGTCCGCTGGTCTTGGCCGTCGAGCATCCAGCCGAGAACGCCCAGGAGGAAGTCGTGTGCCTCTTCGACCGTTCGTCCGTATGTCGTTGTTTCGGTGGCAGAAATGAGTTCGACGTCTTTGAATCCGGTCGTGTGCAGCAGCGCTTGCACTCGATCGGGATCGCTGAGGGAGAAGGGGCCGGAGCGGTCTGTTGGGGGTACCGGTGGTGTACAGCCGGTGAGGGCTTGGGCGAAGGCGCCGACCCATTCCTGGCGGTCGGGCGACTGCCAGGTCAGGAGAGCCAGCCGACCCCCCGGTGCCAGGCTGCGCCGCAGGTTGGCGAAGGCAACGTCCGGGCGGCCGAAGAACATTGCTCCGGTGCGGCTGATGACGCGGTCGAACGTCCCGGTTCCGAAAGGGTGGACTTGGGCGTCGGCTCGGACGAAATCGATGTTGAGCAGTCCGGCCTGTACGGCGAGGCGACGCGCGACATTGATCATCTGGTGGGAAAGGTCGACGCCCAGCGCGTGCCCTTTGTGCGCGGCCATGGCAGCCGCACGCGTGGAGACGCCAGTGCCACAACCGATGTCGAGCACCCGATGATGAGGACTGATGGCTGCGGCCGCGAGGAACGCGGGCTGGTAACGCGCCAGCGAGGCCTCGAAGAGCTCGTGGTGCGCGGCCCAGTAGACGCCGTCGTCACCATCCCAGGCACTCTCCTGGTCCCGGTGGTGGCATCAACGGCCGTGGTGCCAGTGGGCATCTCCAATTTCTCCTTCAGCAACCGTCAGTTCGGTGCGACGTCAGGTATCGGCCCCAGCAGTTCGATGCCGTTGCGCTCGGCGATCGCGAGGACTTCCTCGATGGTCGGCGTATGGTCGGCTGCCAGTTCCGCGGCGCTGCGGATGAATCCCTCCATCGGTCCGCCGGGCGCGTGCACCTGGAAGGCGACCGCATCCTCCAGGGATTCATTGCGGACGGTGTGCGGAGTGTTCCCGGCCAGGGTGACCGTCTCGCCCGCGCGTGCCACGCGGCGGGTGGTGGCGCCGTCGGACTCGGTGAGATAGAAGGTGAACTCTCCCGACAGGACTCGGTAGATTTCGCTCGGTGCGTGGCGGTGCATGACGGGTGGTCCGCCGCCCGGGGGCATCCGCAGTTCGACGGCGAAGAGGTCTCCGTTGGTCTCGTGGGTGGTGGCGAGCACGGTGGCTAGTTCGGAGCCCACTCGGAGCACCTCGGTCGCATTGGTCTTTTCGACAGGTAGCATGTCCATATCTATGAGACTAGACAGGAGACTTGTCGATGTCAACGCGAATTCCGATGACTTTCGGGCGCCCCCGGCCCGCCAACCTGGCCGTTCTGATGAGAGAGGCGTTCATCGCACTCAACGACTTGGTCTTTGTTCGGCTCGCCGAACGGGGTTATGAGGTCATTCGTCCAGCCCATGGGGCGGTCTTTCAATACCTCGATGACGACGGAACGACAGTTGCGCTTCTCGCGGAGCGCGCCCAGATGACCAAGCAGGCAATGGCGGAGTTGGTGGGATATCTGGAGACACACGGGTTCGTGGCCCGGGTCCCCGACCCCCGCGACCGGCGGGCGAAGCTGGCTGTCCCGACCGACCGGGGGCGTGACGTCATCGCTGTCGCACAGGATCTCGTGCCCGAGATTGAGCAGCGGCTGGCCGCGATCCTCGGTGCAGACCGCGTGCGCGCACTTCGTGATGATCTGGAGGCCATCAGTCAGGCGGTCCCCGACTGGTAGCCGCTGCCTCCGCCGCGGACCGTTACTGAGCTGATCCCTTACAGGGTCTCCCGGGTCGTGCTACCAGACCTTCGTCACCTCGGCCCGGGATCGACTTGAGCCGCCGGACCGAGTGGTAACCCCCGCTCGCTGATGACGGACCCGCACACCAAGTCGGCGACGCGATGGTCAAGATCCCGCCGGCACTCCACCGTCAATCGGCGAAGCACCGCATCAGGCCGTCCGGCGGGACCGCACGGTTGATGTTGTGTCTCAATCATCAGCTGGTGCGACGAAGCCCGATTCATAGGCGGCGATCACCGCCTGCGTTCGATCCCGGGCACTCAGCTTGCCCAGCACCGAGCTGACATGGGACTTAACCGTCTCGCTACTGATCATCAACTGCGCGGCGATGTCGGCGTTGGACAGTCCGCGGGCCATCAGCCGCAAGACGGCCGCCTCGCGTGCGGTGAGAGCCGCTCGATCCACTCTCTGCCTGGCGGACCTGTTGCCGTACTCGGCTGCGAGTCGACGCAGTGCGCTGGGAAAGAGCAGGGAGTCCCCAACCATCACCAGCCGCACGGCATGAACTATCTCAGCGGGCCGAGCTCGTTTGAGGAGGAAGCCGTTTGCGCCGACCCGCAACGCTTGGTAGACGTACTCGTCGTTCTCGAATGTGGTGATGACCAGGATCTTCGGCGGGTTCTCCAGGGTTCGCACAACGGCGCGAGTCGCCTCGATGCCATTCAGCAGCGGCATTCGCACATCCATCGCAACGACGTCGGGACGCAGTTGACGAACGAGTGGGACGACAGCCGCTCCATCGGCGGCCTCGCCGACCACTTCGATGTCCGGTTCTGACTCCAGGATGGCCCGCAGACCAGCGCGGACCAGCGGCTCGTCGTCCACGAGCAGAACGGTGATGGGCCTTGCTGTCACGTCAGCTGCTGCCCTGATGCAACGGGAGTGTGGCGGATACCGTCCATTTCCCGCCCTGCTGACCCGTCACCGCGTGACCACCCAGAAGGGCGGCGCGTTCACGTATGCCACGCAGACCGGTTGCATTGTGGTCCTCGAGGATGGTCGGCCCCGTCAGTGAATTCGACACTTCCATGTCGAGTTGCCCGTCAGCGACAATGATCCTGACGTAGACCGGCACCGGTCCGGAATGTCGAAGCGCATTGGTCAGCGCTTCCTGCAGGATTCGATATCCCTCCTGTGAAACCACAGCTGGGATTCGCTCGAGCCCGTCGGAGACGTCAGCATCGATCTGTGCACCGGACGTGCGGGCGGAGTCCAGCAGCCGACCGGCTTCGGCCAGGGTGGGCCGCTGCGACGCCAACTCCGCTGAGTCCCGCAGCACTCGGAGCACCCGATCCAGCTCTTCCAACGCAGCCCGGCCGGTTTCCTCGATGGCACACAGCGCGCGATCTGTGAAAGCCGCATCATCTGCGGCCCGAGCGGCACCGGCCTGCATCACGGCGATGGTGAGCGCATGCCCGATCGAGTCGTGCAACTCCCGGGCGATGCGGGTGCGCTCGAGCAACTGTTCATTGCGTTCCTCCAGGGCAGCGAGCCGCTGCGCCGGGGATGGACCGAGGAACAACCGTGCCAGGGTGGTGACGAGCTGACCAAGGGCGACAACGCCGGCGACAACGATGAGGACGCAAACCGGGACCAGCAGTCCGAACCACCAATGCGGCTCGACATCGCGAAGGAAGTTGACGGCCCGGTTCCCGGTCGCGAGGGCGACCAGGTCAACGGTCAGCATCGGTAGCCAGATGGTCACCACGAGTGTCGCTCCGGCCAACAGGAGTCTCAGTTCCAGCCATGCAACGGTGCGCCACCGGTCCGCCCAGCTGGCGGCCGGAGCAGCGACAATGGACTTGTCGGGTCCACCACGCTTGTCCGGTGTCAGCAGGAATTGTGCCTGCAGGCCCTCAGCCGTACGCACCGCCGGAATGAGGCCGACCGGGAAAATCAGTATGGCCAGCAGATATGGCCCATCTCGATCGATGAACAGCCAGATCGCAACAATGGCGAGCGGGATGCACAGGTGCAACCACCTGGTATAGGTGACTGCGCGGGTCAGCGGGCGCAGCAACCGGGGCACCACGACATCGTGCCAGCCTGCGGTCCTGCAACGGCTCCCCCGCGCGGGGGATACCGAACCCACGCGAGGGGGATGAAATGGCCGCGAGGGACCGCGACAGTGACGTCATGACCACGATCGAGATCCGAGAACTGACGAAGCAGTACGGTCGCACCAGAGCGGTGGACCACTTGACATTCGCGGTGCACCCCGGTCGGGTCACCGGCTTCCTCGGCCCGAACGGTGCCGGAAAGTCCACCACCATGCGGTTGATACTCGGCCTGGACCGTCCCACCTCAGGGTCAGCAATGATTGACGGCCGACCGTTCGCCTCCTTCAGCAAGCCGCTCCGGGAGGTCGGCGCATTGCTCGATCCACAGGCCGCGCACGGTGGCCGCACCGCCCGCAACCATCTACGAGCTCTCGCGGTCACCAACGACATTCCCCGAGGCCGGGTGGACGAGGTACTCGACCAGTCCGGGATCGGCGCGGCCGGGAAACGACGAATCAAGACGTTCTCCCTCGGAATGCGGCAGCGACTGGGAATCGCAGCGGCACTGCTCGGCGATCCGGCCGTATTGATGTTCGACGAGCCGACCAATGGGCTCGATCCGGAGGGCATCAGCTGGATGCGCGAAACGCTACGTGAACTCGCCACAGCCGGTCGGACGGTCTTGGTGTCCAGTCATCTGATGACTGAGACAGCCCTGACCGTCGGTCATTTGGTGATTGTGGCAAAGGGTCGATTACTGGTTGACATGTCGATGCAACAGTTCATCGAGTCCCGCGGAGCCTCCCGAGTGCGGGTTCGCAGTGCAGAACCAGAACGCCTGAGAGCAGCGCTGGCCGATCGGGGGATTGACCTGAAGGACGGTTCCGCAAGTGACGACCGAAGCCAGACAGTGGCGGGGGTCCAGGCCGAAGCAGTGGGCGCGATTGCCACCATCGAAGGCATACCGCTCCTCGAGCTCGTCGATGAACACATGTCGCTGGAGCAGGCGTACCTGGATCTCACGACCGACCAGACGGAATTCGCAGCAGGGTCACCGACCGTTGAGAAGCGGGGTTGACCCATGACGACTCTTGCAGTCGTCCGTTCGGAGTGGATCAAGACGCGGTCCCTCCGTGCCATCGTCGGAGCGTTGGTTGCCATCTTTGTTGTCACCGTCGGATTCGGCGCACTTGGCTGCATCCTGGTCAACGATCCCAAGGTCCAGTCCCCGGACTTCGACCCGCTGGAGCTCTCCTTCTACGGACTGACATTCGGTCAGATTGCGGCCATCAGCTTTGGCACAGTGGTGATGTCGCAGGAGTTTCACCACAGCGCGCTTCGCGTCTCGCTGTCCGCAGTCCCTCAGCGAGGTCTGTTCTACGTCAGCAAGATAGCCATGACAGGAAGCGTCGCCCTCGCCGTCGGTCTGCTGTCCGGATTCACCACGCTGCTGCTCGGCCAGGCCCTGCTCGGCGACGCCGGCATCGGCATCGCCGATGACGGCGCACTTCGGGCCGCGGTCGGCGGTGGCATCTGTCTCGCGTTGATGGCCCTGTTCGCCGCCGGCCTGACCGCCCTGTTGCGCAGCGGTGTGGCGGTGCTGAGCCTGCTGATCCCGTTGCTGCTCCTCGTTCCGTTCATCTTCACCGATTTCGTGTCCGGTATCGGCAGCTTTCTGCCGAACCAAGCGGGCCGGCTCGTGATCCAGCAATACCCGGACGGCCCGATTGGGCCGTTGACCGGATTGGGTGTGACCGCCGTATGGACCTGCGCCGCGCTGTTGGCGGGCTGGATCGCCATCAGCCGCCGGGACGCGTGACCCCGCCGCCGCTTTCAGGGCAGAGCGTTCGAGCTGGTGGGGTAGCCAAGATTGGATTGCTCTGCAGCGTGCGGAAGGACCGGACAGCGTGCGCCAACGGGTGGACGGACAACGCGCGGCCTAGGTATCGAAGGAGCTGTTCATGCTGGTGGGGATCTTGGTGCTGGCAGTCTCTGTGGCAGTCCTTGGCGGACTGGCCATGCGCGGGGCCGACAGCCTGTCCAGACCGGTCTCGGCGGCGGTGTGTTTTGTGGTGCTTCCGCTGATCGCGTCGGCCGGCTTCATCACCCTCGCCAGTCTGTCCGGCGGCGGCTGAGCAGCCAGCAGCGTCAAGCAGTCTTGACGACAATGTGCCAGCCCTCGGATGAACTGCGGCGGACCATAGCCATCCTCGGCAGGGCGAGGCCCAATGTCACGTGACGTAACGCCTCCCTTCTGAAGCGGTTCCCCTCCGGTAGGCCGGTTCATCCAGCGGACGAACCTCTTGGGCACCCAGCGCTCTATCGTCTTACTCGCATGATGATCGAATTATCGGCGGCCGGATGTCAGCGGGTGGAAGTGACCCGCTGCGGGTCGGCGGTGCTCCGCAAGATCTTTGCCGGCCCGTCCTACCGTGGATGCGGTGCAGCCGAGCAGCGGCGACACGTTGGCTGACCGGGGGTGCACAGGTGTTGAACGCCGTGCCTGAGGGGTTTGCTCTGGTGCCGGGTCCGCCGCGGCTGGTCGAGTACCAGCGGATGCGGGCGGACGCCGGGCTGCCCGCGAAGAACGACGCGCAGGCGGTGGGGGCGCTGCGCGGGAGCTGGGCGTTCGGCCACATCCGCACCGGTGACCGGGCGGTGGCGATGGGTCGGGTGATCGGTGACGGGGGCTGGTACTTCACCCTCGCCGACCTGGCCACCGCCCCGGATTACCAGGGCCGGGGCCTGGGCAGTTGGGTGCTGGAGTGGTTGCTGAGCCAGATTGATGCCCGGGCGCCGGCGGACCCGTATGTCACGTTGCTGGCGGATCCACCGGCCCGAGACCTGTGTGAGCGGGCCGGTTTCAGGGTCCTCGGCCGCCACGGCAGCGCAGTGCACATGGTGCTGGACCCGGATCCGACGTGACGCCCTCCCGGGCCGCGCAGCAGTCCCGGCATCCGACGCGCCGCTGAGCGACGCCGATGTCGTGATTGAGGAAGGGGTTCTGCTGCCTCCCTCAGGAGCAGTTGGTGCTTGGTGTTGATGGCCCCGCTGAACCCGTGCGCGGCGCCGCCGGAACGGCGGTTTGGCTCAACCCGAGCCCGAAGTCGGCGACGGAACTGTGCGAGTGGACCGGGTCGGGTCGGCGCCTGGCACTGGCGGCAACGATCTTGGTGATGTCCGCCTCGTCGCTGGCCTGACGGTATCTGACGGCATAACCCATTCTTCAGCACGCTTTCGGACACGGCATGCATGCTCGGCGGATAGCGGACTGGACGGCGTCGGCTGAAACCGCCGGCTGGGACGGCTTCTTCCTGTGGGACCAGGTCTTCGCATTCGGGCCCGGCCCGATCGATGTCGTGGCCCCGTGGGTGGCGCTGACGGCGGCGGCCCTGGCGACATCCACCATATGGCTCGTGACGCTCGTGACGCCGCTGCCACGCGCGTAATGCCCGGATAACTGCGGCGTGCCCGGTGAGTTTGACACTCACCATGGCCTCTACTCGAACGTAGAGCCTCATTCGGCGTTGCGAGAACGTCGGCGACCGGCCACATACCGCCGCCAGCGTTGAAACGACGCGCGCCGTCAGAGATTTCGTCTGTGACTAGGTCAGGCAGCGATGTCGAGCCGTTTTGCGCGGGCGGCGGCTGACCCGACCAGTTCGAGGATCGTCTGGGGGGTGTCGGACTGGGGGGCGTGTCCGGCTCCGGGAAGGAGGACGAACCGAGCCCCCGGAATCAGCGGCGTGTACCGCGGGGTCTGCCCGGAGCTGACGACGTCCAACACGCCCTGGGCCACGATGACCGGACAGCTGATCCGGTGCAGACCGGTAGGAACGTCGACCACGATGGCGTTCCACAAGGTCGTCCAGAAACCGGTCTGGTCGGCGAACCCGCTCTTCATCGTGAGCGCTTCGGCGGGGGAGGCCTGCCACGGCAGCGCCCGCATCCCGGCCAGCAGGGCTGAGCGACCGGCAGGTGACCGGGCGAGTACCTCCAGCCACGGGTAGCGAGCCCGGTTGATCATCCTGCTGGTGATCATCATCGCTCCCTGGTGGGCCCGTTCGAGCGGAACGCCGAGCCCGCTCGGAGAGATCGCCACAACAGACAGGGCTCGATCGCGCCGGGCAAGTTCGATCGCCACCCGGCCGCCAAGGGAATTGCCCAGCACATGCACGCGACCCAGGCCGTGCGCATCCAGGTCCGCCTCCACCGCGTCAGTCAGGGCGGCGACCGACGGCCGCTCCGCGATCATCGGCGAGCTGCCGTGACCGGGAAGGTCGATGGCGAGAACCTCGAAGTCCTCGGCGAGATCGCCAACCAGTGCTGCAAAGTCATCGCGGGTGCTGCCGAAACCGTGCAACAGCACGAGCGGTTCGCCCGCGCCGTAGCGGTCGTATCCAAGGATGGGTCTGCTCATCGCTCCATGCTCTCGCGCTTCCGATCGCAACAGAGTCGAACCGGTGATGATTGTTCCCACAGGCAAGCCTGTTTCGCCGGGTCAAATGCGTTCCGCGGAGACCCTCGCCACATCACACCCGCGGTCTTGGGCTGCACATCCTCCAGTGCGAGTACGGGCCTCCTCGTTTGCGGGATCCGTGGCGGCATGCCGGGCGGGTGCACGAAGTTGGCTCTTGCGTCGCCCGTCGCGCCGCAGGCCGTGGCCTTCCGGGTGGCCGGTTGACGGCGATCCGTGGTGAGCCTGCCGGGAACACAGCTCCCCGGTTCTACGGTGAGTCAATGGCCGTCAACCGAAGCCGCGCAACGCGGGCCGCCCGCAGACGCAAGCGGCGGATGGCGCTGGTCGAGCACGACCTGATCGCCGAGCAGTGGACGGCGCTGATCCAGGCGTGGGGCGGCTGTGCGTACTGCGGCGCCACCGGGACCTCCCTGCAACGGGACTGCGTGCAGCCGCTGTCCCGCGGCGGGCGGTACACGCTGGGCAACATCGCGCCGGCGTGCGGGTCCTGCAATGCCAGCAAGTGCAACGACGAGGTCACCGGCTGGCTGCGCCGCAAACGGCTCGA
The DNA here is from genome assembly GCF_052976845.2 of Nakamurella sp. GG22. NCBI lineage: Bacteria > Bacillati > Actinomycetota > Actinomycetes > Nakamurellales > Nakamurellaceae > Nakamurella > Nakamurella sp. GG22. The sequence continues at coordinate 74,281 of NZ_JBRIIO020000005.1, forward strand.
CGAACGCGAGTTCCTGCGGCGTCACCTCGAGATCGCCGCGGCCATGGCGGTTCGCTTCCCCGCGGCGCAGCTCCCTCCCGCGGCGGAGGGCTGAGCCCGGACCCGTGACGTGTGCTTCGGGCGCGCCCTTTTGAACGGTTAACAACCCAGTACAGCGATCGTTTCGCCGCCGGAGCCGCCTGCCCGTAACGAACACGATGTCCCTGCGGTGCTGTGTGGGCGACCCAATTGCCGTCGGTGTGGATTTCGCCTCGACATCAACCAGCGCTCGATGAGAAAGGAGCGCAACGAAGAGGTGTCGGCGCACGCGTGACCGGGAACTGAGTGGGGCATGACCAACCATCCCTACGACGAGCAGCCCGTCCGTCCCAACGACGAGCAGTCCGTGTCCGATCGACGGGCGACCGCACCCGATGGCAACCGTCAGCAGCAACTGTCCCGGCTGGACGAGCTCGAGCGGCAGATCGCGGTGGAGCGAGAGCGGTTGAGTCGGCCGGACCCTGAGCCGGGTGACGTCGGCCGTAATCAGCACCTCGACAGCGTTCGGGAAGTGCAGCTGCCGGACCTTGAAGCGAAGGTGACAGAGAGCCAACGCGAGGCATGGACGTTGGGTTACCAGGCAGGGCTGTCGGACGCCCAGAACGGCGGCCAGACCAGCAACCCCTTCCACCCGCTGCGGTAGAACGCCTTCTGACCGGTCGACCGCCCGGCCACCCGTTGGTGGAGTCACACGACGGTTGATCGGCGACATTGCGCTGGGTGGGTCGAGCGGCATGACACCGCCTCGAAGGCGTCCCCACGACGGCATCGGCGCCAGTCGGCGCGGCGCCGATGTCGCGGCCAACGCCGACCGGCGAATCCAGCACCCGGGCACCGGTATGCATTCGGCCGCGGCCAGCCAGGCGTGCAACAGGTGCACAGGCCTCTGGATCAGACAGCCGGACGTAACCGCAGGACCAGGAACCGCAGCGATCGCCGAACGGGGGTGACGCGGGCGGTGTGCTGGCTGGCGGGTGCGGTCGTCGGACCGTCGAGGCGGGCGGAGCTGAGCAGGTTCTGCTGGGCAGTGTCGGCGAGGATCAGGGCGGTGGGGGTGAACAGCATGGTGGAGCTCCTTGACTGGTGTACCGGTAAAACGCTTGGTATACCGGTACACTAACCGAGGCTGGTGTACCGGTCAACTAGCCGTCGTGTTGAATGGCTGTGACGTGCGCCATCGAGAGCGTGCGCAGCGAGGGAGCCGACCACGATGACCCGGGTGACACTGCAGACGATCGCTGACGCGGTGGGGGTCAGTCGGATGACAGTCTCGAACGCCTTTTCCCGCCCGGGCAAGCTGTCACCGGAGCTGCGGGACCGGATCCTCTCCGTCGCAGAGGATCTCGGCTACGTCGGCCCGGACCCGGCGGCTCGTGCGCTGGCCCGCGGAGCGACAGGTGTGGTGGGGGTTCTGTTCAGCACCATGCTGCGAAATGTGTTCGCGGAGGAGGTGACCACCGAGTTCCTCGGCGCCGTCGCGGACGGCTTGGTCGGGTCGGGGCTGTCCCTGGCACTGTTGACGACCGACGACGCGGGCGGGTGGATACCGGTGCGGGACGTGCCGATGGACGCCACACTCGTGTTCACCGGGAGGTTCGACGCGCCGGCGATGGAATGGCTACGCAAACGTGGTCTGCCGCTGGTTCTGGTGGACCAGGAACCCGTCCCGCGTGTCGCAGCGGTCAACGTCGACGATCACGGGGGTGCCCGGCTCGCCGCGGAACATCTGCTGGCACTGGGTCATCGGCGGATCGGGGTCGTCACGGTGGGCACGGCCGAGCCGTACGGGGTGCAAGAAGCAGGCACTGCCGTCGACCCGCTCACCCCGGAGTCCTACATCGCCCGGGAAAGGATCCGCGGTTGGCTGGGCACCCTGGGCAGCGCGGGCGTCACCCCGGTCGTGGTGAAACACCCGAAGGTGCCCTACCGGCCGGAGATCGACGGGTACGCCGCCCTGTCGATGCTGCTCGAGGCCGACCCCGAGATCACCGGTGTGCTGTGCTTCTCCGACCGGTTCGCCGCCGGTGTGCTCGCCGCCGCCCTGGATCGCGGACTGGCCGTGCCGGGTGACCTGTCGATTGTCGGGTTCGACGACAGCCCGTTGGCGTCGAACTCCCGGCCCGCGCTGACCACGGTTCGCCAAGACCTCGCCGAGAAAGGTCATGCCGCGGCAGAGAGGCTCATCGCTGCTGTACGCGCGAAGGCCGGCACCAACACCGAGTCAACACACGAAACACCCGTTGCAGCAGGACATGTGGTTCTGCCCGTCGAACTCATCGTCCGGGACAGCACCGGTCCTTCGGCGGCCGGCGCACCGCGACGATCGAAAAAGCGGGACCGGAAGATTCAGGCCGCCCCTCGCCGCCGGGCAGGTTCCCACCGGGAGTAGACCTGAGGGTCTTCCCCTGGGCCGGGCCACATCCGGTCGAGTTCCAGCAGTGTCCTCGTCCGACTGCACCGACAACGCAGCCAGGTCGGCATGCAGTTCGTCGATTGGCAACGCCCCGACGATCGTGGAGGACACCACCGAACTCCCCGCAGAGAACGGGCTGGTTGACCAGGCCATCGCCGATGAGGCGGCGACCGATCGCGCGTGCAGGAGCCACCAGCGCCGGTGCGAGACTAGGTTCCGGGCGGGCGGTCAGTCCTGCGTGCTTCAGGCGGCGGTCGAGGTGCCGGTGTGACCCCGAGGAGCTGGGCGATGCGGAGCCGGCTGAGCTGGTCCTCGGTCGGGTTCAGTGCCCTGGTGGCATCGTGCAGCTGAAGTGGGCTCAGCGGGGTTTGCCTACCGCGGCCTCGTACTTGCCGGACGCGGTTGGTGACAGTTGCCGGGGCGATCCGGTGCCGGTTGGCGACCTCGGTGATGGGTGCGGCGGGCCGGCCGAGCAGCCCGGCCCAGTCCAGCACCGATCCGCCCGGCCGGGGCGAGCGGTCCCGAAGGTGCGCCAAATGAGGCTCGCGACCAGGGTCGACGCGGTCTGCCCGGATACCGGGAAGCCGTTCCGGCCCATCGCGTCCGGGCGGGCGGGAACGGTCGCCGGCCCGCCCCACAGGGGTGGGCCGCTGTAGCACCGGATGTGGGGTCAGTCCAACCCCCAGGGCCAGCAGGGCGTGATCGGCCACCATGCCGCACCGACCCAGACCCTGGCCAGCTACTCGAAGCGGGCCGAACGGTCACCGTCACGTGATGGAATCCGTCCCACTTCCGACGTCGCCGGGGGCGCGTCGGTGTGGCGTCCCCGGGACGATGCCGTCAGTTGCGGCCCCTTCGGGCGGCATCGCCGAGATCGCATCATGGTTTCACCGGTGCACGCGTTCAGGGGTGTGTCATCGGATGGGCCCCGTTGGTGTCGGCGCCGTACAGGTTGACGGCCTCGGCGGTGGCGGCGAGCGCGGCAGCGTCGGCCTCGCGGGAATGGCAGATGGTGCCGGTGGCCAGTGGGCACCACCGGTGCGGCGGGTCGGGGTCCTGCAGGGACGCCACCCAGCCGACGTCGCCGGCCGTCCACCGGCCGGTGCTGTCCTGACTGAAGGTGACCGTGACGAGAAGGCCGCGGCGGGTGCCGTCGACAGGGGTCTGTTGGGCGGCGATGTTGTTGCCCAGCCCGTGGATCGCCCATTTGCCGTTGATTTTCTGCAACGGTTGCACGACGTGCGCATGGTGCCCGTACACCAGGTCCACATCGGGACTGGCCAGCAGGGTGCGGGCGACATCCTGCTGCTCGGCGTTGGGTTCGGTGTCGTATTCGGTGCCGGCGTGCACGGCCACCACGACCAGGTCTGCACCGGCCGACCGGGCGGCGCGGGCTTCGGCCAGCACCGCGTCGGTGTCCAGCGTGCTGACCTGCCACGGCTCCTCCGGTTCCCCGGTGTTCAGTCCGTAGGTGACCGAGACCAGCCCGACCTTGGCGTCGCCGGTGGTCAGGATCGTCGGGGTCGCCGCCTCCGCCGGTGTCCGAGCGGACCCGTCATGGCCCAGGCCCGCGGCGTCCAACTCGTCCAGCGTGCGCTTCAGCCCCGTGGTGCCCTGGTCCAGGGTGTGGTTACTGGCAGTGCTGCACGCGTCATACCCAGTCGCGATGAGCGCGGACAACACCTGCGGCGGGACGGAGAATGCCGGGTACCCGGCAAACGGGCCGTCCGCGGGGGCCAGCGGAGTTTCCAGGTGACAGATGCCAAGGTCCGCCGCGTGGATGAACGGTGCCTGCGCGGACAGCATCGGCCGGAAGTCCATGCCGTCTCCGCCTGCCGAGTCTGCTTTCGCCTGCTCGACCAGCGGCGGGTGCAGCAGCACATCACCGGTGACCGCGATCGACACGCATCGCAGTCCCGGACAGCGTCCGGTCGGCGACTCCGGTGGCGCAGCAGATTCCGTTGACGGACCGGAGGGCGCTGGACTGTGATCGCCCGACGACGATGTCAGAGAAGACGCCTGCGCTTCGACGGGGGGAGTCGCCGTCGCGCTGTGCACGGGCGCCGGATCCGCCGCCTCAGGAGCGCTGCTCGGTGCAGTTGCCGGAGGGCCGGGCGTGGAGCACCCCACGACGCCGACGAGTAGCAGGACCGACAACGCCCATGCAGGACCGAGCCTCGACCCGGTAGCCCGCGGGCGGTGACGTAGGTTGTTCGGCACCTCACCAGTCTGGCGTGTCACCGGGCCGATCGCATCGAACTCGGCCGGACGGTCATCGAAGGCGGTAACCGACAATGTTTCCGGCGCCGACCATGCCCGACTCGCTCCCGCTCAACTCACATGATGGTGGATGGCTGCGGAATCCACGGTGCCTGCACCGTCGGGTGGTCAGCAACGGCATCGCGGCGACCGCTCGGAACGGTGTCCGGCGCCAGGACGGGCGCGTCGGCGGACGGGGTTCGGGCGATTGGCGGTTGAACGCCGGTCGCTGAAGGACGGTCGGGTGAGGATGAGTTTCCACCTGGCAGCGGAGCCGTCGCTCGCGGTTCCTCGTTCTGCGGGACACCTGCTCGGCAACCTGCTGTGCGCGATCGCTGGACTGCTCGACGGCGCCTCGCCGATCGGCGGCATCCTCAACGGAATCGCCGCGTTGTTCAACCGGCTGTTGGCCATCCTGGGCTGATGCCCCAGTAAGCTGAAAACGACTGGTGCACAACGAAATAGCGGTCCGGCACCCACCCTGGTGCGGTGCCGGACCGTTATCCGACCGCTCTCTCCGCGCGGTGACCGTAATCTGCTCGTTGTCGTACGGCAGTCACCGGAGTACTGAGCCGATGGTGAGCGCTTCGCACAATGCGATGCCTTCGCCCAACTGGCCAGAGATGTGGGCCATCGCGTCCTCACGGGTCTCGGCGCCCCACCACATCGTCGCCGTTCGGATGACGTCGTACCACGGACTGTGTAGCTTTCGTTCATCGAGCGTGACGGCAAGCGACTCCATCTGATCGACCAGTTTCAAAGCGTCCTGGGCATGGGGTTCACTCAGTGCCAGGTATTCCTCCGCTAATGAGGTCAGCAGTGCGCCCGCTAGCCTCTGCGCCATGACCGATGCGACATTCTGGGCCGCCGCCGATCGCCACCTCATCCGTTACGGGACCACTTTCAGCCCGCGGGTCATCGCCCGGGCGGAAGGGTCCTATGTCTACGACGAGCAGGGCCGGGCCATCCTGGACTTCACCTCCGGTCAGATGAGCGCCGTTCTCGGTCACGGTCACCCCGACATCGTCGCGACTGTCAGTGCTTCCGTCCGATCGCTGGACCATCTGTACAGCGGCATGCTGAGTCGCCCGGTGGTCGACACCGCCACGTCGCTGGCCGCCACGCTCCCGAAATCGTTGAGCAAGGTGCTGCTGCTGTCCACTGGAGCCGAGTCGAACGAGGCCGCTCTCAAAATGGCCAAGCTCTGCACGGGGAACTTCGAAGTGGTGTCCTTCGACCGGTCCTGGCACGGCATGACGTCGGGAGCGTCGGGGGCCACTTACAGTTCCGGTCGACGCGGCTACGGACCGGCCATCCCCGGCAACCTGAGCCTGCCCACACCCAGCGCCTACCGATCGCCTTTTCGGCTCCCGGACGGCGGCTACGACTGGCGGGCGGAACTCGACTACGGATTCGCCATGGTGGACGCCCAGTCAGTCGGGTCGCTGGCAGCCTGCATCGTCGAACCCATCCTGTCCAGCGGCGGGATCATCGACCTACCGCTCGGGTACCTCGCGGCGTTGCGGGACAAATGCGCCGAACGCGGGATGCTGCTCATCCTCGACGAGGCACAAACCGGCCTGGGCAGGACCGGAACCATGTACGCGTTCGAGCGGGACGGCGTCACACCGGACATCCTCACGCTGTCGAAGACCCTTGGCGCAGGTTTGCCCGTCGCCGCCGTGGTGACCAGCGGCGAAATCGAAGAGCGTTGCCACGCCCATGGTTTTCCTCTTCTTCACGACCCACGTCTCCGACCCTCTGGCGGCCGCGGTTGCCGGCACGGTGTTGCGGGTGATCCAGCGGGACGGGTTGGTCGAGCGTGCCGATCTGCTGGGTCGACGACTGCGAAACGGGTTGCTGGAATTGCAGTCCAGGTTCGAGGTGATCGGTGACGTTCGAGGACGCGGCCTGATGCAGGGCCTCGAACTGGTCACCGACCGCGCCAGCAAGGAGCCGGCCGACAAACTCGGTCAGGCGGTCACCGAATCCTGCCTGACGTACGGCCTGCACATGAACATCGTTCAGTTGCCGGGAATGGGCGGCATCTTCCGTATCGCCCCGCCGCTGACCGTCAGCGAGAGCGAACTTGATTCCGGTTTGGCGATTCTCGAAACCGCGCTCGCCGACAATGCCGCGTGACTGCTCGTCGGTTCAAGGTTCGTGTCAAAGCGAAACAGCAGGCGAGCACCGGCCTCGAGGCCGGTGTATGAGCCTCTCGAGCACGTTGGTCGGTGGCGGTTGACGCTCTGACAATCAGACCGTCAGCGAATTGCTTGGAACAGTTCGATCGGGTTGCCCGCAGGGTCGTCGAGGAGGATCTGCTTGCCGCCGACCCCGGTGACGATGTCGTTGCGGAACCGAGTCCCGGCGTTCCGCAGCCGGTCGACATCCGACTCGAGGTCCTCGACGGGCAGCGAGATGCGGTTCCAGCCGCCGGGTCGGGGTCGGGTTCCGTCGGGCATGGCCTGTCCGCCACCGCCCGGCCCAGTGGGCGCCGACAGCGCCAGTCGCAGCGCGCCGCGGGCGAGCAGCGCGAAGGAGGGCGCGGGGTGGGCGACCACGTCGAACCCCAGGTGGCTGGTGTAGAAGTCCAGGGCCGAGTCGACGTCATCGACGATGTAGCGGACGAGCACTGTATCGCTGTCGGTCATGGGGGTTGCCTCTCTCATCGTGGGGATGGTCCTGCCGGCTCCCCGCTGTCCGCAGGGGCAGTCACGGTTTCGTTCCTGGTGAATCCGGCGGCTCGTCGAAGATGGTCAGCGGCCCGCCTTTGTCTGCGACGCAACAGCGGGCGGATACGTGGTGCCGGGAGAAATCGAATATCCATGCCGCGATGCAGCACGTGCACCGGTACCACTCCCCGGAGAAATTCTCGCCGCAGACCCATGTCGAACAACCACATCGCTCTGCGAGATGGCGGTCGTTGTTCATGCAGGATGCCCGAAGTGGGTGCGCCCAACAAGGGCGGGCCGCACCCGGAACTGTCCACTGCTCATACCCCGCTGACGATCACCAGCTCGTTGCCTTCGGGGTCGGCGACCTGCCAGCGATCCCGCGATTCGTCGAGGAGCCGGCCACCGGCCGCGACGGTCGCGGTGAGGCGCGTCTGCGCCTGCTCCGAGGGAACGGTGAGCTCGACGTGCATCCGGTTGCGCTGCCGCCGCCGCGCCGCGTCAGAGGCGTCGAGTTCCTGGAACACCAGCACCGGGTTCAGTCCACGAGGATCGTGGATGTCGCTGAGCCCGGCTCGCCGGTCGTGGGTGTATCCGAGCGCGGCGATCCAGAACGCGCGGACCGCGGCGACGTCGGCCGCGTCGAGGAAGAGCTGAACAAAGCGCGGCAGCGCCGGATCCGCGGTGGCCCCGATGTCGCGGGCAGCGGTCTGGAGTTGTGCGGCGAGGTCGGTGAAGTCGAGATCGAGGCCGTGGGCGTCGTTCTCCCACTGGTCCTTGCCGCTGTCGATGATCACCAGCCCGGGGCGCAGGTCGATCAGCAACGGGAAGCCGGTGTCGTCGGCCAGCGCTGCCGCTGCCGCGGCCAGGTCGCGCTGCTGGATGGGCGAGGTGATGCGGTAGCAGGCAATCGCGCTGAACACCGCTTGCCAGTCAACTGTCCCGGTCGTCTCGCCGAGAACGGCGCCCGGCACCAGGTCGACCTCATTGCCGTCGGGGTCGGTGTGGTTGACCCCGTAGGGTCCCGATGCGTCACCGAGATTCGCCTGCTCGACCGCCGCGGCCGGTCGCACCACGTCCAGGTGGATCCGGTTCCGCAACGGCCGTGACTCGGTGGACGGGCGGATCCGCAGTGCGGGGTCGCGCCGCAACGGATCCTCCAAACCTCCGTCATCCCCGGGCGTGTAATCCAGCGCGCGTTGCCAGAAACGGCTCACCCCTGAGGGTGTCGCGGATTCGAGCACGACGCTCAGCTGCTGCAGCACGGCAGGGTCCGCGGCCAGCCCGAGAGCCCGCGCGGCCGCCGACACCGCCCCGGCGTGCCCGTTCGAGTAGAGGCGCACCCGCACGCCTGTCGGCCGCAGGTCGACCACGATGCCGGGCGACAGTTCCAGGATGCGCCCGGTCAGCGCAGCGCCTTCGACCAGCGAAGGCGCGTCGAACCATGCCGTCGCAGCGCCATCGAGCACCCGCCAGTCCGTTTCGATCTCTGTCATGTGTTTCTCCTATGCCAAGCCGCCGCCAGTGGCAAGTCGGCTTGACCGTGCTGTCACTCTTTGGAGGTGGTTGACGACGGTGCTGGGCCAGGCTGCTTCGCGACTATGGTCGTCGGGTCACGATGTATCGCGCCGTGATGGAGACGGTCACGTCGGCGTCGCGGGCCAATTCGGCGAGCGCGAGATCGGCTTTTGTCCCGGGTATCTCGGCCAACGCCTGGGTGAGCCGTGAGCGCGACCCGGGGACTTCCTCCGCACGCGCAAGTCTGCCGACAATGTGCTCGGTGATGTGGTCGCCAAGGTCATGTTGACCCGCCACTCGGCCCAGTAAGTCCGCGGCCTCCACGTCGTCAGCGCCCCTCACGATCATGTCGATCAGTTCGGGAACCGCATCCTTGTCGCCCCGGCCGCCCAGCGCTGACGCGGCGCGTTCGCGCACCACGTGATCCGGATTCAACAGTGCTTGTCTCAGAACATCTTTCAGATCGTCGGGCTGCACCTTGATGATGGTGACAATGGCGCGGCGGCGGGTCTGCGGGTCTGGTGATTCCAAGGCAGCGACCAGTTGCGGCAAGGCGGCGTGGATCGACCGGGCCAGGTTCCATTGCAGCGCGCCGGCCACGTTGGGGTCGTCTTCGTTCAGGAGGGTGTCGACGAGGGCGTCTGCCGGAAGGTTCTGCGGGGCCGACAGTGCGGCGCTCTGTCGACGCGACGGGTCGGGTGACACCAGGTATTGCATCAGGGCGACCAACTCCAGGACCTCATCCCAGGAAGTCGCTTGACTGTCCCGAACGCTGATCAAACGCCTGAGTAGCGCTTGCTCACGTTCGATGCGTGCCTGGGTGCTGGCGATGAGCTCGCCGAAGAGTTCACTGGGCGGAAAATCCTCCCCGGTCATTGTCTGCTGAATGGCGTTGAGTGACAGCCCGAGGGTCCTCAGGCTTTCCACGCGGAACAACCGTGCAATGTCCGCATGCGTGTACTCCCGGTAGCCGTTGCTCAGAGTCCTGGTGGGGGACACCAGCCCGATGGCGTCGTAGTGCCGCAGCATCCTCGCGCTGATTCCGGCCAACCGGGACAACTCACCGATCTGCATGGGACCGGTCGACCAGGGGTGAGCGGGTCAGCGCGAGGAAGCGTTGCGCCTCATGCACTGCGACGTCGAAGCTTTCCTCGGGATGATCAAGAAGCCGCAGCGTGGCGACTGCGTGTGCTCGACCGCCGGCGTTCCCCACGCGCGCCGCTTCCTCCAGCGCGGGCCGTGCTGCTTCACCGAGCGCGGCGATTGCCCGGCTCAAGCTGAGTTGCAGGTCCCGCTGACCACGACCGAGTTGCGAAGCAAGCTCCTGCGCCAGCGTGCCCTCGCTACCCTGCGGAACCAGGGCGACAGCGGCTCGCCACGCACTTCGAGCCACATCCGGATCCTGGTCACGGAGGAGCTCCGTGGTGATCGCCGACCACGCCTCCTGGTCGCCGATTTTGGAAAGCGTGTGCAACGCCTGGCTTCGAGCCTGCGCCGCATCAGCACCCAGTTCTTGATGGAGCCTCGGCAGAGTGAGAGTGGTCGGGTGCCGCGTCACAGCCCAGGTCAACATGTCCCGAACAAAGAAATCCGGCTCGACTTCACAACGCTCGACCAGCACTTCCACATATGACCGATGTGGGTTCGTGCCGGCCGATAGTGCGGCACGCAGTCGCACTGAGGACCGTGGATCGGCCAGATCCCTCCGCAGGCTTGTCGCAGGGCTCGGCTCATTGTCCGTGTTCATCATGGTCACCTCCCTCAGGTCCCACTCAAGACCTTGACACTGTGTCAATGTCAACCGCCCAGTTCGCAAGGGGTAGTTCACCGCGAAATCACGGAGAACGGTGGCGTGACTCGTCCTAGAATCGTCGAAACGACAACAATCTGACACTCCCGACCCGTCAGGTCAGGTGGGAGATGCCTGGAATGGTCCCGCAGATCCTGGAGAGGGCCGTTGCGCTCCAGCAGTTGCACACCGCCGCCCGGGAGGCGGTCGACGGACATGGATCGGTCGTCGCGGTCAACGGCGAGGCCGGGATCGGCAAGACATCGTTGCTCCGCGCGTTCCTCGCCGAACTCCCCGCCGGCTGCCAGGTCCTCACCGGCGCTTCGGATGACCTGATGACAGCGCGCCCGCTGGGACCGCTGCGTGACGCCGCGGCCGGGATCGGCGGTCCGCTCGAGGCTGCGCTCACCGCTGGTCGAACCGAGGACGTGTACGGCTCGCTGGTCACCGAACTGGAGCGACTGGCTCCGGTTGTGCTGGTGCTGGAGGATCTGCACTGGGCCGATGACGCCACGCTTGACGTCGTCGCTTACCTCGTTCGGCGTATCGAGACCTTGCCGGTTGCCGTGATTCTCACGATGCGCAATGACGGCTCCGCGGGGGAGCACCCGCTGTTCGGCCTGCTCGGCGCCCTCGCCGGATACCGCGTGCACCGACTGCCGCTGTCGCCACTTTCCCCGGCCGCCGTCGAGCAGCTCGCACAGGGTTCGGCATGGGCGGGTCCCACGCTGCACGCATTGACCGGTGGCAATCCGTTCTACGTCACCGAGACCCTGGCTGCTCCACGGTCGGCGGAAGTTCCTGAGACGGTCGCGCAATCGGTGGTCGCCCGGGTCCGCCGGCTCAGTCCACGCTGCCGGCATGCCCTGGAACAGCTGAGCATCGTGCCTCGGCTCGTCGAGTTCGACATCGCCGAGAACCTTCTGGGTGACGAACTCGGGGCGCTGGACGAGGCGGAGGAGCGCGGGGTCATCGAGGTCCGCGCCGACGGCATCGCCTTCCGGCATGAGCTGGCCCGCCGAGCGGTGCAGGTCAGCGTGCCCAGGCTGCGCCGGCGCCAGATGCACGGTGCGGTTGCCAGGGCGTTGATGGCCCGCCGGGAGCCGAACCTTGCCGCGATCGTCCACCACGCGCTCCAGGCCGGTGATGTCAAGGCGGTGTGCCGGTATGCGCCCGAGGCCGGCCGGGAGGCTGCTGGGGCGGGCTCGCATCGGCAGGCGCTGGCCCACTTCGAATCCGCGCTGCGCTTCGCCGATCATCTGCCGCCGATCGACGAGGCCAAGGTGCTCGTCGACTACTCGTGGGAGCTGTACAACGCGCATCGCTTCGCCGCAGCCATCACCGCCTGTGGACGGGCCGTCGACCTCTTCGCGTCGGGCCAGGACCGAGCCGGGATGGGTGAGGCCCTGGTCCGGCTGTCCCGGTATCAGTTCATGCAGGGTGACATCGATCAGTCGCTGACGACCGCCGGGAGGGCGGTTGATGTTCTGGACGCTGCCGGGTCGTCAGCGGCGCGGGCCACCGCCGCCACCTACCGGGCGTCGCTGTTGGCCCTTGCCGGCGATCCCGCCGAGGCCAGCAGCGCGCTGCTCGGTGCGGAAACGCTCGCGGTCGAAGCGGAGCGACGGGATCTGGTGTGCCTGTGCCGGAACTACGAGAGCCTGGCCCGCGCAGATCTGGATCCAGCGGGTCGCATCGAGGTGCTCACGGAGAGCCTGCAGATGGCACTGGATCAGGGCCACCACGAGTACGTCGCCCGCGGCTACACCAATCTCGCGGAAATGCTGTACCGCTACGGACGTTTCGATGAACTGCGACGCTGCGTGCAACAGGGGCTCGCCTACACCGCCGATCACGGGTTCACGTCGCACGCGTACAACCTGGAAGTGCATCGTGCGCTGCTGTTGATGCGGTCGGGCGACCTGCCCCAGTCCGAGGACGTCCTGCGGGCACTCGTGGCCGGGCGTGCCGATCCGGGAATGCTGGAGGTCTACAGCGCACCGTCTTTGATCCGGGTGCAGATGCGGCGAGGAGCGTCCGGCACGCGGGACGTCCTGACGGGTGCGTGGAACACCGCACGCGCGCACCGCTTCCTGACCGGATTGGCGTTCGCCGGGACCGCGCTGGCCGAATGGTCCTTCCTGAACGGTCGGCCGGATGTCGCGGGACAGATCCTGCAGCAGTGGTGGAAGCATGCAGACCGTCCCACTGCCGGGCCGGTGACCGCCGAGCTCCTGCTGTACTGCCGCCGCGCTGGGTTGGACGTCACCGAGGACCTGCCGCCGGACTGCCCGATCGCGATTGCCGCCGCGTTGCAGGGGGATTGGCGGGGCGCGGCTCGGGCATGGGCCGCCATGGGCGACTTCTATGAGATGGCCGTCGAACTCGGCGGGTCGGCACAGGTCGAGGAAACACTTGAAGCGATCGGCGTGCTGGACCGGCTCGGCGCGACCGCAGCAGCCACCCTGCTCCGCCGCCGGCTGAAGGACCTGGGGGTGCGAACCGTTCCCCGCGGACCGATTGCCCGGACCCGCGCCAACCCGGCAGGCCTGACGCCCCGCCAACGGGATGTTCTGGAACTGTTGTCGGCTGATATGACGAACGCCCAGATCGCCACCGAGTTGTTCCTGTCGGTCCGCACGGTCGATCATCATGTGTCGGCGATCCTGACCAAACTCGGCGTTGACTCGCGGGGCAACGCCAAGTCGGCGGCCGAATCGCTCGGGCTCGTCGTCGGCGATCATTGAATCGTCACTGAATTAGGCATCCGTTGCCTATGCGTCGCCAAGGGGCCGGGGCATACAACGGTGTGGTGAACAACTGGCCGGGGTATACGGGCAGGCGATGCGCCGGCGAGACCGCGGCCGACCTGACCGAACACCGGGTCGTACACCGCGGGATCGGCGTCGACCTGCGCCGATTGGCTGCCGTCGCGAACGCAATTGCGTCAGTCCCTGCCACCCAGCGCGACACGCGGTGGCGAGCATTCGAGGAGTACCTCACGGCGCTGGCGGTCGTGACCACGACCCATCTGCGTGTCGATACTTGTTGTCTGCCGCGACTTCTCAGGGACGTGATGGGTGTGCCACCACGGCCGGCAGGCGATGCGACATCGCGGCTGCGGAAATTGCTCGACCAGGCGCAGGAGATCGTCGGCGACCACGTCGGGCAGGCCGGAACATCTTTATCGGCCGTTCTGGGCGAGGCAGCCCAGGTGGCCGGCCGGCTGTTCGACCAGCAGGAACGGGAGTTGTTCCCGCTGATCCTCAAGTATGTGCGGGCGGTGGACTACCACCGCGTGCAGGAGCAGTTCCGTGCCGAGTTGCCGCCGGGAATGCTGGCGTTCGTTGTTCCCTGGACGATGAGACATGCCACCGCGCAGGAACTACCCGCCTTGACCGACCCGGCTCTGTGTGTGACTGCCCGCATCTTCACGCGGCGATTCGCCGGCATCGAGGCGCTCGTGTTCGGGTAACCGTCGGCAGTCTCGGCGGTTGGCCGTAACGCCCGGCATCACCAGGTTCCAGGCCTCGAATCTGACGCAACTGGCATACCTTCGGGGACCCTGCAAGATTGCCCGGGAGACTTCTTCACGTCAGGGCGGCGCGGAGGGAGTGGCGTAACCACGCCTGGTAGTCGTCGTCGTCCATGCCGGCGGACTGGCGGAGCAGCAGGTAGGTCTCGGGTGAGTTCAGCACCCAGAGCAGGTCGGCGACGGTGCCCTCGTCGAGACCGGGCCGGACGAACTTGCGGGCCACCACATGGGCGGCGAAAGCCCGGGCACCGATCCGGCGTTCATCCGCGGCGGTCCGGGCGAGCACGTCCAGGTCGGGTTCTACGGCTCGTGTGCCGTAGATCAGGGCAAGCAGGGGGCTCAACCGCGCCGCCATTTTTCCGGCGAGCGCGGTGTTTTCCTCGAGGAGTTCATCCATGTCCGCCGCTGCGGCCATCCGCAGGAACTCCGCCCGCTGGGCCATCGGCACGTCTTGGTCGTCGCCGGCCAGCGTGATGTCGTAGACGCCCTTCAGCACAGCCGCCTTGCCGCCGAACTGCGCATAGACGGTCTGCGGCGATACGTCGGCTGAGCGGGCAATCGCAGCGATGGTGGTTAACGCGTAGCCATTCTCGATGAACAGGCTGCGGGCAGCGGTCAGTACGCGCCGCCGGGTGGAACGCGCAGCCTGCTCCCGGTTGTGGTTGTCGTAAATGCGTTGCGACACGACGCCCCCTTTCAATAAAACGCACTCTACTCAATAGAGTCCGATGCATGGAAAAGACAGATCATGGCATCTCCTCATCCCACCCTCTCGCGTTCGCGCCCTACCGGCGCCTTCGACGGTCGCGCGGCGGCCTTGATGTGTGTCACGGCCGCGCTCATCTTCTTCGGCGCCGGCGCCGGGATGCTCGAAGGCCACGCCATCTACCCGTCGTGGCGAGACCTGGCAGAGTTCCCCCAGTTCGCCGCCTACCACGCCGACTACGGTCGAGCACTGCTGCCGTGGTTGCCGCTGCCCCTGCTGCTCGCGACCATCGGGAACGCCTGGCTGCTGCGCCGTCGACCCGACGGAGTGCCGCGCGGACTCGTGGTGGCCACCCTGCTCGGACAGCTGATTGTCATCGTCGTGACGGTGACCCTCGCGCTCCCTATCCAGGCGGAGTTGGCAACGGCCGGCCACACAGCGGACGAGATCGTCGCGCTGGTCGACCGGCTGACTGTTGTCGGGTATTCCGGGAGATACCCGGCCTGGCCGTGGCCGGCGGATTCATCGTGATGCTGTACCGCGCGATCCGCGGATCGCAATGATGAGTCAGCGTCCTGGCCCGCTCGCCCTTCGCGCATCGTTCACCGCAACCAGCAGAGTGACTCCGCGCCGAGCCGCTCGGCGGCCAGCCGACCTGTGGTTCACAGTCCCCGCCCGACCCATCCCGCCATCACCCGCCGACCCGCCCGGCGGACACAGCCGGATCCTGACAGGCGAGAACGGTCCGCTCACAACATGGTTCTGGGGGACCGGACCGGTCATTTGTTTCGTCCACGGCTGGGCAGGCAGAGGTCATCAGGTCAATGCTCTCGTGGAGCCGCTGCTGGACCGTGGCTTCCAGGTCGTGACCTTCGATGCCCCCGGGCACGGCGCATCGGCCATTGGCGGTCGCGAGCACAGCAACGCGGTTCAAACCGCACGGGCGCTGGTCGCGGTGACCGCCGAATACGGCCCCTTCCACGCGGTCGTCGCCCACTCGCTGGGTGCGGTGGCAACCATGATCGCGACCCGACGAAACTGGATCGATGCACGGCAATTCGCGTTGATCGCACCGGTCACCGAGGTCCGCAGCCAACTCGACAGCTTCACCAAGGCACTGGGGCTCGGTTCGCGCGCTCGCTGCCACCTCGACGACAGGGTCGGCCGGCACACCGGCCTCGGCATCGACGACTTCAGCTACTCCGGGCAGGACGCTAGCCTCCAGGGGACACCGCTGCTCGCGGTCCACGATCTGCAGGACCGCTTCGTTCACCACCACCGCACCGCCGGACTGGTCGCCACCTGGCCGGAAGCCAGGTTGATCAGCACCGAGGGACTCGGCCACGTCCGGATCCTCAACGATCCGCGAGTTGCCGGGGAGTTGGCGGAATGGATCAGCTCGGGGCTACCGGTGTCAGGGGCCGTCCGTCCCGGCCACGGGCCCGGTCAGCCGAGGCACCGAGATCCGACTCGACGCTGACAGCGCTTTCCGCACCGACCCGGGGAGGCGTTCCCATCTATTCGACAGATGGAACATGGTCGGTGGGTATCGTTCCCGTCGTGGCATTCCATGCGGATGGAACTTCGCGCCGATGTCCTGGCAGACACCACGTAGCGGAGGATCCCGAGCTCACATGAACCTCCCTGAAATGGACAGCGATGCCCGGGAGAGCCGGGCAACGCTGATCGCCGGCATCGTCCGGTGGGTGCAACGACTTGTCCCGGACGGCGATCGTGCGGACCGATTGGCGCAGGACCTGCAGTCCGCGACATGGGACGCCGATGATCACGGTGATCGGAGCCCGATCACGGAACAGACGGTGCGTGCCGTCGAGGCGGTCTGTCACCGGACGGCCCGTCATCTGACTCTGGAGCTGACCGCCCCGGGGCGGCCTGACGTCGAGGCCGCTGGGTGGCCCCCGGTGCCGCCACAGGTTGTCCAGCGTCGGGCAGGTTTTGTCAGTCGGGTCGAGCGCTACCCGAGCGGCTGCGGATTGCTCCGCATCGACGGTTTTGACGACATCACCGTGGCTGCCGACTATTTGCACGGCGCATTCGCGGTTCTCCGCGGTGTTGACGGGTTGATCCTGGACCTGCGCGGCAACGGGGGAGGGGCACCGTCGAGCCTCGCCGCCGTCGCCGAGTTCGTGCTGGGCAACGGGATCGAACTGCTGTCAACGGTCCGGTATCGGGACCGTCCGGACCGGCAGTGGTGGACGTCAGGGTCGCTGGGTTCGTCGCATCTGCCGACCGCGGCGCCCGTCGCCGTCCTGGTCGGCTCCGGCACGTATTCCAGCGGTGAGGCGCTGGCTTATCACCTGCAAACCCGAAGCCGCGTCAGGCTGTTCGGGCAGCGGACACCGGGCGCCGCCGACCATGTGACACCGATCAGGGTCACCCCATCGGTCGTTGCCCTGATCCCGGAGGGAACACCATTCGATGCTGTCAGCGGCAGCAACTGGGAGGGAACCGGTGTGGTGCCCGACGTGACCTGTCCGTCCGAGCGAGCCGAAGAAATTGCAATGGCGTGGCTCACCACCCAGCTCGCCTGACCCTGCTCAGCCCTTCGGGAAGCAGGATCCACCGATCGAGATGGCGATTCCGGCTGCTCAACGCGCCGAAAAAGGTGCGTTTTCGCCATCTCGATCGGGCGTTGGAGGGGAAGCTCCGCCGGATCGCAGCGCCGGGAAATCGTGACCGGTGCTGGGTTAGCGCTGGCGTTGGACCAGCATCAGCAAATCGTGACGCTGCCGAGGGTCTGCGTGAACCAGGGCCCTGCGCACTGCGGTATCGGCGCGATACTTCCGCGCGCGGTCGCGAAGAGAGCGGATCATGTCAATCACTCCGAGGTGAATGGTCTGGCGGACGGCTGAGCGAAAACTGCGGGCCGCAGATGATGTCGGGCGTCGACTCACCTGCGGCGGTCCTGCGTCGGTCTCGGATTCGCTTGTCGACCGGGCGTCGGTCGCGAGTCGTCGGCCGTGCGTGCTGAGCGATCTCAGGTGTCAGCCGAGCGCCTCTTCCATTCGCGCAGGAGCCCGCGTTGCTGCTTCGGTGCCCGCCTGCGGCTGCGTTCCAGGATGCGGTTCGTCTCCGCTGCATGGTTTCTCAGGTGTTGGTCGGCGTTGATCGGGTGCGGCGTGGTGAACATGGTGGCGTCCTCGGGTGGGTGGTCGGATTCGGACCGCTTCAGCATCGCTCCGACCGGCCTCACCCCACATCGGTGGGACCTACCCATCTGCGACATCCCGATGCCCACTTTGGGCGCACCCCCCGCGCGACGCCCAGCCAGCAGATGGACCGGCTGTCCGATCATCAACGCGCGGTGTACGCGCCGCTGTCAGCGTCGGCGGCCGTTACCCACTCGTCAGGTTCGACAATGGGGCGGCGCCCGGCGTACCGCAGGTGCCAGCCCAGCATGAGCAGGGTGCATCCCATGTTGAAAGCGTGCAGGAACCAGATCGGTCCGATGGGCAGGCTGAAGACGTACAGCGAGTTGACGGCGTTGCCGACGGTCGCCAGCACGAGCTGGCCGCGACTGTACGAATCAAGGTCTCGAGTGCGCGCCGCCTTGACGAGCATGGGCAGGTAGCTGCACACGAAAAGGGCGGTCGAGAAGGAACCGGCCAGCACGGCGGTGTCCATCACCCCACCTTCCCGAGTGCGGTCCTCGCCGACATCCACTAAGCATTAATGGATCTGGGTGGCCGCCGACGTCGGTGAGAGCACGAGCGGATGTCGGATGGCGGTATTGTGTGGTGGGTTTTCATGCCACGAAACTAAAAACTGGGGCGCAGTCGGCGCGTCGGGCGTCGCCCCCCAATTTTGCGCGGTTGGGTACCCCCAGGTCGGCTGGTAGGTACCAGGCCCGGCGAGAATGAATACCGCCTCAGGCCAGACCGAGCTCGGAGGCAGCCTGGACAACCGCGCGGCGGTTGGGAAGCCCCAGCTTGCTGAGCACGGCGGACACGTGGTGTTCGGCCGTCTTCTGCGAAATGAAGACCTCCGTGGCGATCTCACTGTTGGTCAACCCGCGCGCGAGCAGCCGGGCGACATCAAGTTGACGGTTGGTGAGACCACCGGGGTTGGCCCGGGTGGTCTCGGTCGGTCGCTGCGGGATACTCACGACGCCGTCCAACCGCAGTTGCCTTCGAAGCCGGTCGGCGGTTCCGTTCGCACTGAGCCGGTCCAGGATGGTCACTGCTCGTACCCGGTCATCAGGCTCGGGGGAGTCGGCCAGGGCCATGGCCTGGTTGAACGGGCTGCCGGCCGCCTGCCACCAGGTCGCAGCATCACAGTGCCGGCCGTCCAGGCTCGACCGGAACGGTTCCGGTACGTCGGCAGGCTCGGTGAACGAAACCCCGAGGCGTCGCAGCCAAACTGCCAGATTCCCTGCCGGCCAACGGGTGTCGGGTAGTCCACCGAGCTGCTCGATGCGTGCTGCGGCGTCGATGACCCGCTGATCACGGCGCCCGGTCAGCCACATCGACTCGGCCAGCACCACGTACGCCTCGATCAAGCGCATGGGTTCGTCGAGGCCCCGCGCGGCCGCCACCGTGTTCTCTGCGTGGTGTTCGAAGTCGGCGGCCCCACGGCGCATGCGGACAGTGGCGACGACGAGGTCGGGGTGGATGCATCCGGGCAACCTGGCGCCGGCCAGCACCGACTCCGCGTCCTCTATGGCGGCGTCCCACCGCCCGGCGAGCATGTGCAACGTGGCGCGGGCCGCGACGATCCACAGCCGGGCGACCGGCAGATCGCGTTTGTCGGCGTGGGCGAGGGCGGTGTCGACAACCTCTTGGAGGCCACGCAGATTGCCCTGTTCGACATCCACGAAGGCCACGGTGTCGTACGCCCGTGATGCCAGTTCGTCCCACCCCCTTTCGCGGGCAACGTCCGCCAACTCCAGGACTCTGGCCCGCGCCGCACGGTCACCGCTCATGCATGCGACCAGCTCGTTGATCATCTGTCCGGCTGTCGCGTACTCGGCGATGCCGGCGTCCGCAGCCAGGGCACTCGTCCGCCTGGCCCCGTCGAGGGCACGGGTCCGGTCGCTCGTCAGCATGACCAGGAAGGTCTCGTTGAAGACGGCTCGGACGAGGGTCTCGGGGACGCCGGCCTCCTCTGCCATCGTGACGGCCCGGGCCATATAGAGGTCGATGTTGCGGCGGCGTGCGCTGTGGTACTCGAGCACCGCCATCACTGAGTACGCCTCCGCCACCATCGTCAGCTGACCCGCAGCCTCCGACAGCGGAATACTGGCCCGCGCACTGGCGATCGCGTCCGCGATCCGGCCGGTGAGGTAGTGCTGCAGACTCAGCTGGAGGAGGAGCCCGGCGCGCTCGGCGGGTTCGGTTGTGCCGGGCAAGTGGCTCAGAGCGATCTCGAGGAATGACGCAGCCTGTGTGTTCGAGGCGGTCGCGGTGGCCTCAGCCGCTGCGGCACGTGCGTAACGCGCCGCGCGGGCCGAGTCCCGCGCCGCCAATGCATGGTGGGTCAGCACCGCCGGGTCTCGCAGGTCGAGTTCTTCCAACGCCTCGAGCAGGCGCTGATGCAACGTCACCGCACCGCCGGGCGGGATCGTGCTCTCCACGGCGAGGCGGGCCAGCTCGTGTCGGTAGGCGAGGCCATGCTCGTCCTGCGCAAGCAGGGCGGTCTCGTCCAGGCGCCGCAGGGTGTCCAGGTCCACGTTCACCAGCCGGAGCAGCCGGGCATCGAGACGGTCTGGAGCGCAGGCGATGAGCTGAAGGACCTCGAGATCGGGAAGATCGACATCTGCGACCCGAGCGAGCACCGCGTCACGCACCGAGGTCGGCAGCGGGCGCTCGGGCTCCCTGACGACCTGGGCGACGAAGAACGGGTTCCCCCCGGTGACGGCGTGGACACGGCGGGGGTCCAGCCCGGTGCCCTCGACCGCGGCGGCGACACCATCCACGCTCAACGGAGCCAACGGGATCCTGCTCAACCCGTCCTGGACGGCGAAGTCTCCCAGCAAGGCACGTGCCGGGTGACGCGCCCCTATCTCCGTGTCGCGGTAGCTCAGCACCAGAACCAGGCGCGCAGCCTCGACGCGCCGCGCCAGAAAACGCAGAAGCTCGATCGACGCTTCGTCGGCCCAGTGCAGATCCTCGACCACCAGTGCCGTCGGCTCGGAACCCAGTTCCAGGTAGAGGCGCTCACCGACCTCGGCCGGCCGGGCGTCATCCGCGCCCACGACGGCATCGACCCCGGGCAGCCCGAGTTCACGGAACGGGCCGAGCGGGCGAGGGGTCTGCAACGGCTCACACTGACCGCGTAGGACGCGGAACCCGTGCAGCCCATCCAGTGCCGCGGCGATCAAGGTGCTCTTTCCGGCGCCGCTCTCGCCGCTCACCGCGATCCCCGCACCCTGCCCGTCGGCAGCGGCCTTGAACGCCCGACGAAGGCGTTCGAGTTCGCCGTCACGCTCCAGCAGGTGCGTCGTCATGGCATCACCGTGCTAGCTGCTCGGGCGATCCGCAAACCGTTTCCCGCGCGGATGGGGGATGGCGGCTGAGGAAGTAGGGGTGTTGCCCAGAAGCAGGTGGGTGAAAACGGCGAGAGACGGGTGCTCGTCACCGATGTGCTGACGGCTGCGCTGCCGGAATCTATGGACATCCCATCCACACCTCATCGAGGAGGAACTACATGACCAGCAGCATCCAGGCGACCACACCGCTCGAGGAGCTCAAGGCCAAGCAACACCAGATCTGGAGCAACGGCGACTACGGCAAGATTGCCTGGGTAACCGTCCCGCTCGCCGAGCGTTTGTGCGACGCTGTGGAACTGCGTCCTGGGTCCTCAGTTCTTGACGTCGCCTGCGGAACGGGCCATGTCGCCATCCAGGCCGCCCGCACATTCTGCAACGTCACGGGCATCGACTACGTCGCCGAACTCATCGACACCGCGCGTCGCCGAGCCGGGGCGGAGGGCCTCACCGTCGGTTTCGAGGTGGCCGACGCCGAGGCCCTGCCCTTCGAGGAGTCGTCGTTCGACTACGTCGTCTCCGCCATCGGCGTCATGTTCACCGCCGACCACGACCGGGCGGCCAGTGAGCTGGTCCGCGTCTGCAAGCCAGGCGGGACCATCGGCCTGGCCAACTGGACGGCCGAGGGCTTCATCGGCCGATTGCTGAAGACCGTCGGCGCGCACGTGCCGCCCCCGTCGGTGGCACTGCCCCCGACGCGGTGGGGCAATGAGGATGTCGTCCGCGAGCTGCTCGGAGATGCCGTCACGGAGGTCAGCTCCCAGACGCACCTCGTGCGGCAGCGCTTCCTGTCGGCGGAGGCCTTCGCCGACTTCATGCTCACCTACTACGGGCCCACCTATACCGCCGCTCAGAAGCTCGACGAACAGCGCCGAGCAACGTTCCGGGCCGCCATCGTCGCGTTGGCGAAGGACACGAATCGCGCCACCGACGGGACGTTCGTGGCTGACTGGGAATACCGGGTGATCACAGCGGTGAAGGCGAGCTGACAGACGGCGGCGGCGCCAAGATCGGCCCTGCGCGCCGCCGCCGAACCGACGAAGGCCGGGGGCGCCGGCCGGGCCGGCGTCCCCCGGTCGACCGTCGAGGTCGACGTGCCTGTTCGAACCACCGGTGTTGCGTCGGCACCAGGTGGGAAGTAGCCCGGATGGTGATCGGTGCAACGAGAGTCCAAGAAATAGGCAACAGGTCGCGGAAACATCCGTGTTCGGTCACCGATGTGCGTCGACCGGACTCCGAGGAAGGTCGACGGGACGACGTTGAGGCGCGCAAGGGGCGGCCCGTCGGCTGACCGAAGGGATGAAGACATGACAACCTCCACCGACCGAATCCAGGACGTCCTCGCGGCGCCGGACTCGAACACGATTCGGGTGCTGCAGGAGCAGGGCCTCTTGCCCGTGTCGACAACGGAGCGGGTCTGGACGCGCGAAGACGCTCAACAGCAGCCGGCGGTCGGCCTTCTGGCGGTGATCGACCCGAAACACACCTTCGCAGCAGGAAAGATGAGCCTGTCGGTGTCCAATCCCGATTCGTTCTACACCAATGACGTCGGCGGGGATGTCGTGCTGCGCAGTCGGGTCGGCACGTTCACGAGTTTGTTCCTCGCCTTCAACGGGCTGGGATCGAACCGAAAGCTACTGGCCTGGTTCGACGTCCGGGTATTCGGCCCCGGCAGCACGTCGTTGACCATCGGCGGTACAGGGAATCCATCGACCACCGTGGTCACCAACCAGGCGACGGGCGGCCAACGTGTGACGATCCCGTTCGGCATGACGGCCACGTCTGACGGTCGGGCCTACGCCTACGTCGTGCCGACGCTCACCGGCCACGCCGGGTCCTGGTACGGGACCAGCGTCTACGGTTTCTGAGTTCGAATAACGCCTGTGGATTAGGTGCATCTGGCCGGGCGTGGCCGGCGTCGTTGGGGGTGTGCCAGTGGCATCAGCCGAGCAATCAGGCGACGGTTACGATGAGCTTCGGCAGGATGATCGGTCTGTTCGGTCACCTGATTGGACCGTGTTTGCGAGAGAGCAGCTTGGCCGCTGCAAACACCTACGACGTCTTCAGCACTCTTGACGGCTTTGGCTCGTACAACGGTCGACGGTGGAGTCCGATGTTCCCATCTTCCTCGGCGCGGCGAATTCGATCTTGAATTGGTTGGCAACCGCACCCTGGACGGCCATACCGTCGAGCTGATGTACCGGCCCGCCCTGCGACCGATTTCGGGCTTCACCGCTGCGAGCTCGTGATGTGGTGGCGGGTCAGTCGGCGAAGAACGTGGCGAACGGCTTGACGAAGCCTTTCCTGGCAATGTTGGCAGCGTTGTGGGATGACCGCGGGATGACGACACAACGGCCGTGGGGAATCGCTCTCGCCAATGCCTCGCAATTCTCGGTGAAGTAACGGGGGCTCCGTGAACCAGCGGCGAGCAGCACGGTTGCGGTGATCGGGGAGTAGTCACTCGCCGGACCGTCATGGTCGTGAATCCGTCTGATCTCCGGCGGCGCCGTGGGCAGCAGTTCGGCAAGCCTCCGACCTACCGGGGTGACCAGAAGTGCGCGGCTCATCAGCTGTGCGACGCCGAGCGGGAGCTTCGCGCTCACATCGTCCGGATAGACGGCGCGGCCCATGACGGTCATCGCTTGCACATAGGCACCTGCTCGCACATCTCGTTCGAAGGAATCGAGGAACTCGAACGACGGCCGCCCGAGGATCGACAGTGCCGGGTCGTATACGGCTATATGCTCGAGGGGCAGGCTCAGGCCCGCGCGTAACGCGACGAATCCACCGCCGCTGTGTCCGAAGACGTTGCGGGCGCCAGTCTGCTCCAGCACAGCGGCGAGGTCGGCGATATCCGTTGCGGCGGTTTCACTGCCGGTCAGGGGCGCTGAGTCGAAGCGTCCCCGACGGTTGTACAGGTGGACCGTGAATCTGTCGGCGAGGGCGGTGGCCAGTCGCCGGTACTCCCGCTCGGCCAAGGCCCCGCCATGGAGGACCACGATGCCCGGCCCGCTGCCGATGGACCGTACGACAACGCTGGCACCATCGCTGGAGCTGACCCGGGCAACCCTCATCGAAGTCCTCCCAGTAACTGTGAACACCGTTCGCAGATTACACTGACCTTCGTGTCCGACGCCACCCCTGATGAGTCGACGGTTGCCCCTGACGCGCCATCTATCTGGAGCCGGCCCGATCGGGGAACCCGGGGTCCGCAGCCCGAACACACCCGCGCCGAAATCGCGGCCGCCGCTGCGGCGCTGGCAGATGCCGGAGGGCTACCGACCGTTTCGATGCGGGCGGTGGCAGGTGCCCTCGGCACGACAGCAGGTGCCCTTTATCGCTATCTGTTCTCGCGGGCGGAGCTACTGGACCTGATGGTGGACTCCGTGCTCGGCGAACTGCACCTCGACAGGCTGCCCGGGGTGTCCTGGCTCGACGACCTCATCGCGCTCGCCGGCGAACAACGTGACCTGTACCAACGACACCCGTGGCTGTTGGAGGCGAGCATGCGTGGAACCGCCGGTCCCAATGCCACGAACTACTTCGAACGTTGTTTGGAGATTCTCGCTCCACTGACCTGCGCACCCAGCACCAAGATGGAAGCGATAGCGATGATGACAGGTGTGGTGTCGCTGTTCGCCCGGGCAGCCACCGATGCGGCGAGTTCGCCGACGAATCCATTCAGCGCTATCGATCCGGAATCACACCCAAACCTCACCGCCGCGCTCGCCCGGTCCGATCCGTCCCCGCATGAAGTGGACCTCTTCGAACGGACGATTCGGAGCGTCCTGCTGGGCTTGTTGACCGATGCGCCGGTGGGGCGCCCCTTGAATGAACCGGGTTGACCCAGGTGACAGACACCTGTTGTACCGCAACGCGTTCACGAATTGGCCATTTTAATTGATGGCGTCGATGCGTTTTCCGCGATTGACTTGACGGGTGAGGATCTTGTTCAGCTCATGGCCGGCGTACGGCCACGCGTTACCCATGCTGCCGCTGGCCAGAGCCGCGGTACGGGCCGGTCACGATGTTGTGTTTTCTTCCGGTAACGACGTGACCCGGCTCATCGAGCGGCGCGGGTTCACCGCGCACCCTGCGGGCCCGACGCTCGAGCAGTCCTATGCTGCGGCCGCCAAGAGCATGGCCGAACTCGGTGGCCCGTCCCAGTTCGGCGACCTCGCACCCGAACAAGAAATGGCGCTGTCCGCGGAGTACTTCTTCGGTGCGGCAGCCGTCCTCCGTGCTCGCGACCTCCTGCCGACGTTGACCGACCGCAGACTGGATCTCGTGATCCACGACAACCTGGAACTGGGCGCGCCGGCAGCGGCGGAGGTACTGGGTATCCCACATGTCACGCATTCCTACGGGCCGATCGTTCCAGGCACCGACTGGTTCGCCGACGTCCTGGGTCGCACCCTGGCGGCGGCCGATCTACCCGACCCGATCCACAGTGTCTTCCAAGCTCCTTACGTCGATATCTGCCCGCCAAGTCTCCAACCCGGCGGGAGCAGCGCGCCGTGGTCCCAGCGGGTCGCGCTGCGCCCTGCTGCGGGCGAGATCGGTGCTGATGACAAGCTTCCCGCCGTATTCGCCGACCTGCCGCATCCATGGACGGTCTACCTGACGTTGGGCACGATTCTGAACCAACGGCCCGAAGTGTTCCGCGCTGTGCTGGCCGGCTGCGCCGACCATCCGGTGAACGTGGTGACCACCGTCGGTCCGGGTGTCGACCCTGCCGTCCTGGGTCCGCAGCCTGCCAGCGTGCTGATCGCGTCCTATCTGCCGCAGGCCCTGGTCCTGCCGCGCTGTACGGCCGTCGTCTCGCATGTCGGGGCCGGCACCATGCTCGGCGCGTTGTGCTTCGGGCTACCCCAACTTGCACTGCCACAAGGCACTGATCAGCCGAACAACGCCGCGGCGCTGGTCGCCTCGGGAGCCGGTATCGCGCTCGCACCCGCAGAGATCAGTCCCGACAGTGTCTCGGCGGCGTTGGGCCGGGTGCTGACCGAACCGGGCATCCGTGCGCGGGCGGAGGACATCAAGGCCGAGATCGACGGAATGCCGAACGCCGACACGGTGCTCGCCGAGCTGATTGCCACCTTCGCCCGCTGACGTCGGTAGACACCGCCCAGTGCGGACATCAGCTTGTCGAGCTGTGACGCTCTGCGCCCGGATGAGTTCCAGCACGACCGGACATTGCGGTCACCGTGCAACGGCCGAGTCATAAGGATGTACGACGTCAGCGGTTCCATTGTTGACTCCCGCTCGCTCACAGCCCCCAGGCGCCCAACCCTGTCGTCGACGGTCGCCGGGGCGAGCGCATCCGGGGACGCCGGCCATCGCCGGACGGCCGGCGCCCACAACCGGGACGCTGACCTGTCATCCCACGGCGCTGATCATTCGGAAGGTCTGCGTTGAGGCTGCAGCGTGATCTCGGTGGGACAGCCGGTGCCGGGGAAAGTGACCACGAATGCGACTGCCGCGGCAACGTCGCTGGGCTGCAGCAGAGTGTCGGGACTCTGACCCGCCGGTGAGGTCAGACCCGCTCCGGCCGCAACGAGCCCGGGAGAGACAAGGCTGACCCTCACTCCTCGATCACGGACGTCCAGAAAGACCCCACCGGCGAGTCCGGCGAGCCCGTGTTTGCTGGCGATGTACGCGGCGTTGTTCGGGAAGACCTGGCGTGAACTGCCCGAACCGATATAGACAAGGGCGCTGGGACTGGCAGCGATCAACCCAGGCAGTACCAAACGTGTCAGCGCGGCCGCAGACACAAGGTTGACATCGAACAGCCGATCCCAGGTTTCGACGTCGGCAGCATCCGCCGTCGCCCAATCGAAGAGGCCCGCCGCCCAAATCACCGCAGTGAGCGGCCCTCTCGCTGCCACCGCTTGAGCCGCCGAAGTCAGCTGACCACGATCGGTGACGTCGACGTGGTCGACGACCGCCTGGCTGTAGCGCAGGCAGTCCTTTCTGGTCTTTGCCAAACGGGTGCCGTCCCGTCCCCAAAGGGTCAGGTCGTAGCCCAGGCGTCCGAGGCTCACCGCAATCGCTCGGCCGATGTCGCTGGACGCACCGACGACCAGAGCCTGCCCCTTCCTCTGCGGTCCATCGGTCACTGGCCCATGATCGCAGATCGTCACTGAGACATGACGCCGCCGCTGAGTGCCGATCCTCGGTGGCCGCGGTCGACAGGCAATGCCAATACCGCAATTCCCATTCGAATGGAGAAGGACCCGGACGGCGATCACTCGGACACGATGCGATCAGAAGCAGGTCTACGCCGACCACCCGGCGATCAATCAGCTGCCGGGAACTACTCCCGGCGTGCCGATGGGGCTGCCCGAGAACGCAACTACGGTCCGAGTGGAAGGCGGCAAGGTCGTGCCAACGGCCGGACCGTTTCTCAACACGCATGAGGCTGTCGGCGGATGGTTCATCCTCGAGGCCGACAACATCGACGCAGCCGTGGAGGTGGGCGGCCGGCGTCCCCGCAGCGCGCTACAGCGGCGCGGTCGAGATCCGCCCCTCGGAGGTGTATTGGTAGCGGGCATGTCGCATCGCGGTCGAGGATGTTGCACGACCGTGGGGATGAGTTTTCCACCCGTTCGCCGTCATACACAGCATGAACTCCGTGACCGACGAACTCCGGCCGCCCGACGACCTCGACCGAGCGTTGTTCAAGCACTTCGATCTGCCCGCCATCGACGCGTCAGGTGGTTCTCGATGAATACCCCCGGCTCCATCACCGTTACGCCGGTCTTCGTGGCCGACCTGCTCGCCGAGGAGGAACGGATGCCGGTGTACGTCCACGTCATCGACCACCCCGATGCGCGTGTCCTGGTCGACACCGGCCTGACGGCGCAACACCCGTTGGTGGCCGATATGGATCCTCGCCTGCAGCCGCTCAACGAGCAGGAGTTCGATCTCTCCGGCATCGACATCATCGTCAACACCCACCTGCATTTCGACCACTGCGGCGGCAATCATCTCTTCGCGGGCAAGCCGATCTACGTTCAGCGTCGTGAATTGGAGGATGCCCGCACCCAGGACGACTACACCATCCGCGAGTGGGTCGACCCACCCGGCGTGCGCTACGTGGCGGTCGACGGCGAGCTCGAGCTGCTGCCCGGACTACGACTCGTCCCGGCGCCGGGCCACACCCGCGGCTCCCAGGTGGTGGTGATCGACAATGGCGGCCCCCCGACCGTCATCGGCGGCGACATGGCAGTCTGGTTCGGCGAACTCGACGATCCGCACACCGAAGGCCAGCTGCTGGTGCGGGCGCTTGACCCCGAGCTGGTCTGGCTCGCGCACGAGCACCAGCCCTGGCGACCCCGCTCCGTCTGAGGCAACGGCGGTGATGCCTGCAGGCAGCTGTTCGTCCTACGCCGTCATCAGCTCGACCGGGGGCGGCACGATTCCATGGTGGCGGAAGAATCGAGCGACACCGCGCGCTGCCACCGGTTCATCAATTGCATCCAGCGGGGGACTCGATGGCCGACGATGCCCGGTTCGATGATCAGGCGCGGTCGTAGGTCGGGACGCGCACGCCCCCATCCAGCAGGACCTCGCCTGCAGGGCGGAACACATGTGGCACGAACGGACCCTCGAACATCGGCACTCCCGCGCCGATGACAGACGGGCTGATCTTGAGCACCAGCCGATCGATCTCGGGGAGCAGAGAGTGCGCCAGCGTTCCGCCGCCGACAAGCCAGATATCCAAACCGTCTTCGGTCTTCAGTTCGCGGATACGGCTGCACGGATCGCTGCGGACAAGCTCGACACGGGGATCGGGCAGCTCCGCGAGTGTGGTGGAGAACACGACGTGACGAAGGTGCGGATACGCGTCGGTGAGACCGGCCGCGAGCCCGATCTCGTAGGACACCCGGCCCTCGACCACCGTGTCGAATTGCCGTCCCGGACCGGTGATGGCCATCGCTTCACGCGCGGGTGCGGGCATCGTCTCCGGGTAGTGCTGGACGATGAAGCTGACGAGGTCACCGGTGATCGGGAAGAACGACTGCCCGGTGGGGTCGCCACGGTCCGGGGCAGCAATGAACCCGTCGAGTGTGGTCGCGACGAAATAGACCAGCCTCCGCATCTTATCCTCCCGCCGTCGCCCCCGGGTATCGGTTCAACCCCGGCCCGGCCTCCGGAGGCGGTTGACCAACCCCGCGATGAGCGGGGATCAGACCCTTCTCCGGCCGCCGCGTCCCATTCTGTACAACTTTGGGAGCGGTCGGCCACCCGAAGCCCAACCCTCACCGAAGGAAGCCGGTTAACGCCGTGTTTCCGTCATCTTTGACCGTTTCGATACTTCCCGGGCGGCGAATACTCAATCACGCTGAGCACAGCAATGGGGCTACCCGCCACCGCCGGGCCGGGAGTCAGGCACACCCCACCGGTGCCTGACTCACGGCCCGACCCCGACAGGCGGGCGATCACCGATCAGCCGCTGGGCCTCCCGCGTCAAGCCGGGCAGTGAACCCTGGTGATCGGCCCCGTCGCCGGCTCACCCGCTCAGACACAAGCCGGGACAGCTGAGTCCAATTGGATTGCCGCGCGCGGACCGAATCCCAGTCCGCCGGCCAACATGAACCATTTGTCGCTACCGCCGACCACTTGGCCGTTCACCCAGCAGCGGGCCTCGACAGGGGTTCCCTTGTGCAGGGTGGCAGTCAGCGGCGCTGACAACAGCGGGTGCGTATGTGTTGTCGTGAGGGACGTGACGACACCCTTTGTCGTCGCTGCGACCGCCGGATTCGCCTGTTCCGCCGACGAGATGCCGACCGCGGTCAACGAGATTGCGGCAATACCTACCCCGGTCACAATTGCCTTGGAAAGTGCTCGCATGGTTTCCTCCTGCGATGGTGGTGTGGAGTTCTGCGCTCCCGAACAACTCCAAGACTGCTATCTGCAGCGCGAAGTCGACATCCACCGATCCCCTGATGAACCGGTTGATCCCGGTGTCCACCGATCGGTGGACACCGGGGCATCACGGCGTTGAACAGCCGCGCCGATCGCGGTGACGGGCCGGTGGCCGAGTGGCCAGAAGATCGCCAGAGTCGGGATGACGCGCCCCTGGGCTCAGGACCCGGGCGTAGCGCAGGCACACTGTCCAGCCGTGCAGGACAACCGGATCAAGAGCGGTTCGTCATGCAGCACATCCCGTGCCGATTGCTCAGCAGACGCCTTGACTCGCGGTGGAATCGGGCTGCTCGACTGCCGACGGGGTGGCACAGCGAATGCGTTCTGCGATGAGACAAGTGATGGTGCGGAGAGCTTCGACCTGGTCGGCGGAGAGCGGGTCGAAGATGAATTGCCGAACAGTGTTCACGTGTCCGGGGGCGGCCCTCACCACGCACTCCCAACCATTCTCGGTGAGAAATGCGTTGGTGTAACGACCGTTTGTCGGGTCAGGTGCGCGGCGGACGAGTTCTCGTTGTTCCAGGCGTTTGACGACATTGGACAGCCTGGACAGTGATCCTCTGGTCAACTCCGCCAGTTTGCTCATGCGAAGGGTGCGTTCGGGCGACATCGACAGCCAGGACAGCACCGAGTATTCGTAGAACCCGATGCCGGAATCGCGTTGCAGTTGGGTATCCAGGACCCCGGTCAATTGCGTCGCGATGGTCGCGACGCCCAGCCAGGCCTCGGTTTCTCGCTCGGTCAGCCATGCAGGCTCGGGGTCGACGACGGCCTGTACACCGGGCAGCAGCGCTTCGGTCATCCGCACACAGTATCGGCAGCAGGCACTTGACTTCAAGCATGAAGTGTTGCAAGCTCACTTCAGCCTTGAAGTGACAAGGTTCCACCGTGGTCGAGGAGAAGACATGACGTTGTTCCGTTTGGACGCCAGCATCCGGGTGGCGGGATCCGCCAGTCGCGAGATCGCCGACATCGTCGAGGCCGAGTGGCTTTCCAATCATCCCGGCGACACGGTGGAGCGCAGGCACATCGGTGTCGACGTCCTACCGTCAGAAGCCTGGCCGCATGCGGTCGCCGCCGCCGTGGTGCCGGAAGCCGAACGCACGCCGGAGCAGAAGTCGGCCGTCGCATTGGCCGCAGCCCTGGTGGACGAGTTGCTCGCCGCGGACGCCATCCTGCTGGCGGTACCGCTGTACAACTTCGGTGTCTCACAACACTTCAAGACGTGGGTCGACCTGATCATCACCGATCCGCGCGCCACGCCCGGCGGTCCGGGTCTGCTGGCGGGCAAGAAGGTGGTGCTGTGCACGGTGCGCGGCGGTGCCTACGGAGCCGGCACGCCACGCGAAGGCTGGGACCACTCCACCAGCTACCTGCGCCGCATCATCGGTGATGTCTGGGCCGCCGACCTGACCGTGGTCGAGCGCGAGTTCACGCTGGTCGGGGTCAACCCTGCGCTGGACTCTTTCACCGACCTGGCCGCGTCGCTTCATCAGGGGGCTCTCGACTCCGCACGCGAAGCCGGTAAAGCGCTGGCCGCCTGACCGACCCGCCACACTGATCGGGACCGGCGGGGCACGTCATACGGTGGGTGTCCGGCCGCCCGACGCCGGCCGGATACCTCCACGTCCACGAGCCTTATGCTGCCGCGCATGGACATCGATGATGACCTCGCTCGCCTCAGCCAGGAGGAGCTGATTGCCGAGGTGCGACGACTCCGGGCGGGGATCCGCGCCCATCGTGACAGCTCGGGACACGACCTCTGCTGGCACCACCCGCAGCTGTGGGGCCTCCTCCCGGAACCCACTGATCCGGAGGTTGCCGTGCCTCCGTGGCCGCGCTTCATGCAGGGCTGCGTCCGCTATCGGGAGTCGCTTGATCGTGAGTTGCCCGGCGCCGCCGTTCATGACCGTGAGTACGAGGCATAGTGGCCATGTTTCGGGCGACGATCTGCAGTCGTGGGGTCAGACCTGGTTGACGCCGCCGTCGACGAACAGTTCGATGCCGGTGATGAAACTGGCCTCATCGGAGGCGAGGAAGGCCACGGCATTCGCGATCTCCATGGGTCGCCCCACTCGGCCGAGAGGGATCTCGGAGGCGAACTTCTGCAACATCTTCCGTCCGTCTTCCGGGGTTGACGCCAGGCCGACGAGGCCGGGTGTCTCCACCGGGCCGGGAACCAGGGTGTTGACCCGGATCCGGCGCCCGGCCAGTTCGGCGGCCCAGGTTCGCCCGAACGATCGAATCGCTGCCTTTGAAGCGGCGTAAACACCGAATGCAGCGCTGCTCCGGGTGGCAGAGGTCGAGCCGGACAAAATGATCGAGGCCCCATCGTTGAGTACGCGCAACGATTTCTGCACCGTGAACAAGGTGCCGGCGACATTGCGTTCGAACGTGTGGTGGTAGTGCTCGCGCGTGATGTCGCTCAGTGCACCGAACTCCCCGCCTCCGGCGTTGGTGAACAGCACGTCTCCTGCTGTCTTGCCGGTGATGGAAGCCGCGGCGGCGTCCAGGGCGTCCGGCCGTCGCCCGGTGATGACGATGTGTGCTCCTTCGGCGGCCACCGCTGCGCGGCGGCGAGACCGATTCCGCTGGTGGCGCCGGTGACCAGAGCTGTCCTGCCGTCCAGTAGTCCCATGTTCGGCGCCTCTGTTGTCCACTGCGATGTGTGGGGTCGATTCATCAGGACACCCGCGAAGAACCCGAGATAGGCGCCCAGCACGGATTGTGAGATGGTGACGGCAAGCGACAAGGTCGCCCCGAGGATCGGCGCCGCGGCGTCGGCGCCGAGCAGGAGCAGGCCCCGACGACGGTCATTGCCGTACAGAGTGGTCAGTGTGTAGGTGTTGAAGCCGTCAGCGAAGTCGTGGGCGATGACCGCGATCGAGACGGCGACGCCGATCTGCATGTCGACCTGGAATGCGCACGGGCGTGACATCACCTGTGTCTTGTTCTGCTGCAACGATTCCGGTAACAGTTCGAAGCCAACCACCCCGAGCATGACACCAGCTGCCATGCCGAGGACGAGGTGGCGATAGCGATCGGCGCGAAGGGCGGCCAATCCACCGGCGAGCGTCATGACCGCCGACCCGAATGCCACGATGACGGCTGTCACCCGCTGTTCCTCCTGCCGTGCGCGTCATCACGAGGTGAGCCTGCAGGGGACGAGGACCGATCAGTGCTGCGATGGTGCGGCCGATGAGGACATGCTGTTGGACATGACAGACGTCGCCGCTTCCTTGATCAGGCCCACGACAGTGGCCGCCTCGGGAATGGCGACCGTGTGCGAACCGCCGGCCAGTTCGACCGTGCGTTGGGAATCGGCGCGTTCGGCCATGAATCGGTGCACGGCGGCGGGAATGTTCCGGTCCTCTGCACCGAACAGGAACCACGACGGCACCCGCCGCCAGGCCGCGTCTGCGGACTGTTCTTCGAGGCCGGACTGGGTGATGGGGCGTTGTGTTGCGGCCATCACCGCTGCGTCGGCGGCGGAGGAGTCGGCGGCGAACTGGCCGTGATACCGGTTGGCACGGATGTAGAGCTCCGTCCCACCGTCGGGCAAGGAGACGGATCGCAAAGTATCGGCCAGAGTGCTTCCCGGGAAGCGCGCTGACAGGGTGGCGGCGCTGTCGCCGACATCGGGAGCGAATGCGCCGACGAAGACCAACGCCCTCACCCGGGTGCTGGTGACATTGCTGGTCACCATTCCCCCGTAAGAATGAGCGACGAGAACGACCTCACCGTCGACGTTGTCGAGCACGCTCGACAGGTAAGCGGCGTCGCTCCGGACCCCTCGGAGGGGGTTCGCCACGGCCAGCACCGGGTACCCGTCGTCGATGAGTCCGCTGATCACGCCGTTCCAGCTGGCGGATTCCGCAAACGCGCCGTGCACCAGCACGATGGTCGGCTTGCTTGTCGTGGATGAGTGGGTCACTGTGCGCCTCCGTTGGGATGATGATGTCCGGCGGCACTACGGCCGCCTTTTGCTGCTGCCCGTTTCTGTCGAAGCTGCCGTCGTTCGGTGACGGTTCGGACCAGTGGTGATGACGATGCCGCCCATCGCCGTGATTGACGATCTGGCCCGCCATAAAAGGGGTAGGGCTAGCCCGATCTCTGTCGGCGAAGTTTCCGGTCAGCCCTACCTCATGCCTCCGAAGTCCGTGAAACCCTGAGCCTGTGGCGTATCAGGTGTTGTTGTGGATGACGACCTTGCCTTCCGTGACGTTGCCTTTCGTGACGTTGCCTTCCGTGACGTCGCCGCGACGGCGGCGGGGGCGGACGCAGTGGCGTGCCACCTGAAGCGTCGGGCACGTCGATGACCGAGCCCTCAGCGCCCGGCGATACCGCTCCGCTGACACTTGCTGATCGGTACTACGCCGCATTCAACGCCCGGGATCTCGACGCGTGGCTGGAGATCCTTGACGAAGACGTGGAGGTCGTTGTCGATGCCAGGGTGATGCGGGGCCGGCAGGCGGCCCTCGCCTACATGAGCGGCATCCTGCAGGCATACCCCGGGGTCACCGTCTCCTCCCGCAGGGTTGTCGCCGCTTCCAGCGACGCGGTGGTGTCGGAATTCCAGCTCACCAACCCGATAGCGGTGCCGGAGGCTCATGGTTCGAGTCCAACCGACCCAACTGCCGCGTGGAATCTTGACGGTGTGAACTGTGAGGTCCTCCGGGTGCGAGGGAACCGGCTGGTCTCGCTGCACAGTTATTACTCCCCGGCTGTCACCGACCGAACCCCGATCGCCCTGGTGCCGTCGCGCGCAGAGGCCGCCCGAATAGCCCACCGGCAGGCGGCGCTCGGGCGGGTCGCGACCCAGGTTGCCGGCGGTGCCACGGAACGAGACCTCGTTGCGGTGATCAACGAGGTGATCGCGGAGTTCGCCGGTGTCGACGTCAGCCTGATGATGCGTGTGGAAGCCGACGACACAGCGGTGCTCATCGCAGTGTCGGGCTTGCTGGATGGCCCCGTCCCCATCGGCGAACGGTTGGTCATCTCCGATGACATTCGAGCGGTACGGGACAGCGGGCGCACACTGCGATTCGGTGCGAACGGATGGCCCCTTCAGAAGTCCGCCACCCACTCGGCACCCGGCCAGAGACTTCGTTGGTGTGTCGGTGTCCCGATCATGCTGCACGGCAGGGTGTGGGGGATCAGTCTGCTCGGCTCCAGTCAGCATGAGTCGTTTGCCGACGACATCGAGGACGGCATCATCGCTTTCACCCAGTTGGCATCCACCGCCCTGGCCAACGCGCAAGCCAATGACGAACTGCGGGAACGAGCGCGCGAACAAACGGAGCTTCTCCACGTCGCGGAGATCGCGGCGGCCGGTGCGGACCCGATGGAGGTCTTCGCCGCAGTCGTACGATCAGCATCCACGGTGCTGAACGGTCAGCTGACCACCCTGATGCGGTTTGTCGACTCCGAGGTGGCGGACGTCCTCGCGTTCAGTGGCCCGGGGATTCCGGCGACCGGTGAAAGACTGGTGATCGACCCGGGAAGCGTCACGGCGCGGGTCCAGCGCACCGGCCGGCCTGCCCGCATCGACAACTACCGAGATGCACCGGGCAACCGATTCGCCAACGACATCGCCAAACTCCATGCGTCCGCCGGGGTGCCGGTCTCGGTGGATGGTCAGTTGTGGGGCGTGCTGGCCGCGACATCGATGGACGGGCCGCTGCCGTCCGACATCGAGAGTCGGCTCACCCAGTTTGCCGGGACCGTCGCCACGGCCATCGCCGGTGCTCAAGCGCGCGCCGAGCTGCGGGCTCTCGCCGAGAAACAAGCGGCGCTGCGGCGTGTCGCAGAAGTCATCGCGCGCGCGCCGGAGGACAACCAGATATACGACGCCGTCTGCGCGGAGGCGGCGAGGATCATCGACGAGGACACCACGCTGGTTCGACTCGACGAAGCGAACTCCTGCACAGTGGTCGGAAGCAGCAGCGATATGGCGGCGATCGGCACTCGCATCGAATTGCCAACGGACGACGACAGCGTGGTGTCGGAGGTCCTGCGGACGCGAAGTGCGGCCAGGGTAGAGCGGTTCGTCGAGGCACCCGAACAGCATGGTTACCACCTTGACGGTCTCACATCCAGCGTGGGCGTGCCGATCATTGTCGGTGTCCGAGTGTGGGGTGTGCTGAGTGCAGCGACAGCCCGTCGCCGGCTTCTGACGACCGCGGAACAGAGCCTGCAGCAGTTCGGCGGTCTGATGGCTGTTGCCGTCGCGAACGCCGAGGCACATGGCCGGCTCAGGGATTTCGCCGATGAACAAGCCGCACTCCGCAGGGTTGCAGAACTCGCCGCTCACGACGCTCCAGCAGAAGAGGTGCTGCGGGCCGTGGCGGTCGAGGCGTCCGGACTTGCGGGTGTCGAGTTCGGAATGGTGCTGAAGTACGAGGGCATGGACGGTGCGAACCGCATCGTTGCGCTCAACGGTGCGCCCGACAACTTCGCGGTCGGGATGCGGGCGCCAGGCACTGGGGAAAGTGCGGTGCAACGGGATTGGGGCACCGGCCGGGTCGCGCGGGTCGACGACCTCGGCGAGATGACCGGTCTGTGGCCGGGGTTGGCCCACGAGCGCGGGTTCAAGGCCAGTGCCGGGGTGCCGATCGTCATTCACGGCGTGCTGTGGGGTGCCTTGATCGTCTGCGGTCGCGACGGCCCCGTCCCGCGGGCAGTCGAGGAGCACCTGGTGAATTTCGCCGAGCTTGCCGCGACGGCCATTGGCGCCGCCAACGCACGGCAGGAACTCAGGTTGCTGGCTGACGAGCAGGCCGCGCTCCGACGCGTCGCCGAGCTTGCCGCGCGCGAGGCGCCGGCCGAGGACGTTCTTGCGGCTGTCGCCGCAGAAGCGTCGGCGTTGGCCGGGGTCGAGTTCACCACCCTGCTGCGCTACGGCCGGGATGGCAGCACCGTCATCGTCGCTGCGGCCGGAGCTCCGGAAGGCATCACGGTCGGTATGCGTTCGCCAGGGACGGGTGATGCTGCCGTGCAACGAGTCTGGCGCACCGGGCGACCCGCCAGGGTGGACAAGCTCGCCGAGATGACGGGAGTCTGGCCGCTGCTGGCGCACAGTAAAGGGTTCACTGCGAGCGCAGCGGTGCCGGTCGTCCTGCACGGACAACTCTGGGGAGCGTTGGTCGTGGTCGGACGAGCCGAGGCTTTCCCGCTGCCCATCGAGGAGCACCTGGCCAACTTCGCTGACTTGGCGGCAACGGCGGTGTCCGCAGCCGACGCACGCCAGGGGCTCAGGCAGCTCGCCGGCGAACAAGCCGCCGTGCGACGGGTGGCAGAGCTCGTCGCCCGCAGTGTCGAGTTGGATCAGATCTTCAACGCCGTGACGACCGAGACCTCCTCGCTGCTCGGTGATGCGGCCGCGACACTGCTGCGTTACGAGCGAGCCGCAGATGCCACTGTGGTCGCGAGTACCAACGATCGAACACCCCGCGAACGTCGAATGCCCGTTAAGCCAAGCTTTGAACGCGACCCCGATGTCCTCCGCCCCACGGGCCCGCGCGTCCCGGGCGGAATTCCCGTGGACGCGGGCGACAGGGTGGTCAAGGTGCCGGTCACCGTCGAAGGGCACACCTGGGGTGCCCTCACCGTGGTCACTTCGGGTCCACCGCTTCCAGCAGGAAGTGAGGAGAAGCTGAGACCCTTCGCCGAGTTGACCGCCGTCGCTGTCGTGAATGCCGAGAACAAATCGAAGCTCACCGCCTCCCGTGCGCGCGTCATCGCCACTGCCGACGAGACCCGTCGACGGATTCAACGGGACGTCCACGACGGTGCCCAACAACGGTTGGTGCACACCATCATCGTCCTGAAACTGGCGCGCGAGGCTGCGTTGGAGGGCCGGTCCACCAACGAGTTGGTGAACGAGGCCCTGAGTAATGCCGAACGGGCGAGCAAAGAACTGCGGGACATCGTCCACGGCATCCTGCCCGCTTCACTGACCCGCGGCGGCCTGCGCAGCGGCCTGGAGTCGCTCCTGCTCGACCTCGCGCTACCGGTCGAGCTCACGGTGGGCGCCCCGAGGCTCTCACCGCAGATAGAAACAACCGCGTACTTCATCGTTGCCGAAGCGATCACCAATGTCGTGAAACACGCGCAGGCGAACCGCGCCACCGTGGACATCAAGGTCGAGAATTCGACCTTGATCATCCATATCGCAGATGACGGCGTGGGTGGTGCGGTCCCCGGTGACGGATCCGGCCTGACCGGACTACTCGACCGGGTCGAAGCCGGAAACGGAACCTTGACGGTGACCAGCCCCGCGGGAGGTGGGACCATGTTGCGCGCGAAGCTCCCGCTCGATGGGCAGTCCTACGCTCTGATTGCGCCCTAGCGCTTCTCGCGCACTCACTGCGGCGGCATGAGACACGCCCACTCGACCCTTGTGCTCGAAGCGGGCCCATCGAAACGAGTGTCCGGGGTAGGGCTGTCCGGAGACATGAGATCCGGGCAGCCCCACTCACCTGTCGGGCCAGTGGGGATGTGGTCCGTCCCGCGAATTGCCATTCTGAATGCGCCTCCGACACAACCATTTCCCGTCAGAAACCAACAGAAGGGCAACCCCAATGCCAACAGTCACCGTCGGCCAGGAAAACGGCCACGACATCGACATCTTCCACAAGGACTGGGGGAGCGGGCAGCCGGTGGTGTTCAGCCACGGGTGGCCCTTGACCTCGGACGTGTGGGACGGCCCCGCCAACTATGTGGCCTCGCAGGGCTTCCGGGCCGTCGCGCACGACCGTCGCGGCGGTGGCCGCTCCAGCCAACCGTGGGGCGGAAATGACCTGGATCACTACGCCGACGACCTCGCCGCAGTCATCGAGTCGCTGGACCTCGAGAACGTCGTTCTGGTGGGTCACTCCACCGGCGGCGGAGAAGTCACCCGGTACATCGGCCGCCATGGAACGGCGCGAGTGGCGAAAGTGGTCCTCCTCAGCGCCATCCCGCCCCTGATGCTCAAGACCGACGCCAACCCTGAAGGGCTCCCCATCGCACCGTTCGACGAGATCCGCAACGGACTGCTCACCGATCGATCCCAGTACTACCGCGACCTGGCGTACCCGTTCTACGGAGCCAACCGGGACGGGTCCACGGTTTCAGCAGGGGCAAGAGACGCATTCTGGCTGATGTCGATGACAGTCGGTCTCAAAGGCGCCTACGACTGCGTGAAGGCCTTCTCTGAGACAGATCTCATCGAGGACCTCAAGAGGATCGACGTCCCCACCCTCATCCTCCACGGAGATGACGACCAGATCGTCCCGATCGGGGCAGCGGCCCTCAAGTCATCCAGGATCGTGCCGAACGCGACCCTCAAGATCTATCCCGGTGCCCCCCACGGACTCACCGGCGCCCACGAGCAGGAATTCAACAAAGACCTGTTGACCTTTGTCGACAGCTGATAGGTCCACGCCCCGCGCCGAAGCCGACCATCGTTCTCGTCCACGGAGCGTTCGCGACGCGCCCGGCTGGAACGGTGTCGCTGAGCGGCTGATCCGAAAGGGCTATCCGGTCATAGCACCCGCCAATCCGCTACGCGGTCTCAGCGCTGACTCGGCTTATCTGCACAGCTTTCTCAGCCAGGTCGACGGGCCGGTGCTGCTGGTGGGCCACTCCTATGGAGCCGCCGTGATCACCAACGCCGCCGTCGGCGCGAGCAACGTCGTCGGCTTGGTGTATGTCTCCGGGTTTGCGCCGGACGAAGGTGAACGATTGATCGATGTCGAGGCCGGGTCGAAGGACAGCGTCCTGGATACCGCTCTGGTATCGACGAACTATCCCACAGGGTCGGCTCGCAAATCGCTGTCGAGTATTCGATCGACCGCGCAAAATTCCGCGCAGTGTTCGCCGCCGACCTCCCTGCCCGGCAGACCAGGCTGATGGCGATCACGCAGCGGCCGACCGCCGATGCGGCGTTTCCGAGGCGTCGGGCCCGGCGGTATGGAAGTCGCTGCCGAGCTGGGCTGTGATGCCACCGGCGACAAGGCCGCCGGGAGCGACGTCCTTGTGTCCATGGCTCACAGGGCCGGCGCCGAGATCACCATGCTCAAGGGCTCCCACGTCATCATGATCTCCAAGCCGAAGCGGGTCGCCGACGTCATCATCGACGCCGCGGAGACGACGCGTCGGCACTCCTGGACACTGCCCCGAGCACCCGGTCGAGGTCCCTCTGAGTGAGTCACAGCCGTCGGGGTTTGGGCTCAAACCGGACTTCTGACGCGGACGGGCGTATTGATCCGATCGTCATGCCGCCCGCAACCTGCGCGAGCAAAATCGACTCGTTGCCAGTCGCCCCGGCCGGCACTCCGCTGGGAGGAGTCAACGATGACTGATCATCAGATGTCCCGTCGCTCGGCACTGGTCGGCCTCGGCGGAACCGCCGTCGGGGCTGCACTCTCGACCTCCCTGCTGGCCGCCCCCGGCGCTGCTGCCACCACCACCCAGCACGCGGCTCCGGTCACTTCCGCGGGGCGGTCGCGTACCGACCGAAGAATTGAGCGACTGCTGAGCAGGATGACGTTGGAGGAAAAGCTGGGTCAGCTACAACTGCTGAGCACGCCGGAATTGGCGACGGCGTCGCTGGCCACCGGAGCGCCCTGTGGTGGGGTCTTCTCGGTGGTCGGCGCCGCCACACTCAACCGGTTGCAGAGGCTGTCGGTCCAGAACACCCGACTGCGCATCCCGCTGATCTTCGGCCTGGACGTCATCCACGGATACACCACCAACTTTCCGATCCCGTTGGCGCAGGCCTCCAGCTTCGACCCGGGAGTCGCCAAGACCGACGCAGTGGTCTCGGCGGCGGAGGCCCGGCGCAGTGGGATCACCTGGACGTATTCCCCGATGATGGATGTCACGCACGAACCGCGCTGGGGGCGGATCGCCGAGGGGAGCGGGGAGGACCCGTACCTCACCACCCGGATGGCTGTCGCCAAGGTACGGGGGTATCAGGGTGACGACTATTCCGCCCGCGACAAGCTGGCCGCGTGTGCCAAGCATTACGTCGCCTACGGCGGCGCTGAGGGAGGACGCGATTACAACACTGTGGACGTCTCTGTCCACGAACTGCACAACCAGTACCTTCCGCCGTTCAAGGCCTCGGTGGAGGCGGGCGTGGCGACGGTGATGGCGGCGTTCAACGCCATTTCTGGCGTGCCGGCGCATGCCAATTCCTACACGCTCCGCGACATCCTCAAAGGTGCCTATGGTTTCGACGGATTCGTCGTGAGCGACTACACCGGCATCCAGGAACTGATCATGCACGGAGTGGCGGGCGACGGCGCCGATGCAGCAGCGGCGGGTCTGACCGCCGGGGTCGACATGGAAATGGTGTCCACCAATTACGTGGACTTCGGCCGGTCCCTGCTGGATCAGGGGCGTGTCACCCGGCGGGAGATCGACGACGCGGTCCGCCGGATCTTGCGGGTGAAGTTCGCACTCGGCCTTTTCGACCGTCCCTACGTCGATGAATCAAGAGAAGTGGTCAGCGTCTCCCCAGCGGCGCGGGCCAAGGCCCGGGCGGCCGCCGGGAGGTCGATGGTCCTCATGAAGAACGACAACGCTCTGCTGCCGTTGCCCGCGGCGACCAGGGTCGCAGTGATCGGCCCGTTGGCCACTGCGACCTACGACCTCAACGGCACCTGGTCAGGGCTCGGAACCGGCGCCGGCACCACACCGCCGGTCACCGTGCTGGACGGCATCAGGGCTGCGGCGGCAGATCCATCGGCGGTCAGTTATTCCCAGGGCTGCGAGATCGAGTCCGACGACACCAGTGGGTTCGCTGCGGCCGCAGCTGCGGCGGCTGCGGCGGATGTGGTCGTCCTCGCGCTCGGCGAGAGCGCAGCGATGAGCGGGGAGGCCTCGGCCCGCAGCGACATCGACCTGCCCGGCGTCCAGGAGGGTTTGCTCGCAGCGGTGGTGGGTGCCGGAAAGCCCGTTGCGGTGGTGCTTTTCAACGGCCGGCCGCTCACCCTGCAGTCGACACAAGACACGGCGACCGCGATCCTGGAGGCGTGGGCCCCGGGTGTCGAGGGCGGGAACGCTGTTGCGGACGTCCTGTACGGCAAAGTGAACCCGGGCGGCAAATTGCCGGTGTCGTTCCCACGGGCGGTGGGTCAGGTCCCGATCTACTACAACCACCTGAACACCGGACGGCCGGCGGACCCGAACAACAAGTACACCTCCAAGTATCTCGACCTGCCGAGCGGGCCGCTCTACACCTTCGGCTTCGGGTTGAGCTATACGACATTCACCATCAGCGCCCCGCGGCTCAGCTCCAACCGGATGAAGCGGCGCGGCGGCCGGATCGAGGTCGCGGTGGACGTCAGTAACACCGGCGCCGTGGCCGGTGACGAGGTCGTGCAGCTCTACCTGCACGATCCGGTGGCCTCCATCTCCCAACCGGTGCGGCGGTTGCGCGGATTCCGCCGGGTCACGCTGGAGTCCGGGGAAATGAGGACGGTGAGGTTCACCGTCAGCACGGCCGACGTCGGCTTCTACGACAACCAGGCCACGTTCATTGTCGAGACCGGGGCCATCGAGGTTTATGTCGGTAACAGCTCCGACGCAGATCAGAAGGCCACGTTCACTGTGGTGTCCTGACACCGGGCCGACCGGGAAATGCGTTTGTCAGTCAAACGCGGCCGGGAACTCCCGACGGTAGAGGGGATCGACTGAACGTACCGACCTCGGCATCGTTGGTGACAGACGCGGATTCGTCGCTTGTCGTGCCGGGCGTCGCTTGACGTATGCCCATATCGGCATATGATTGCCGACATGGCTCGGGCAGCGACGACGTCGGACGTGTTCAACGCGATTGCCGAGCCGCAGCGCCGGAAGATCCTGGTGCTGCTGCGCGGCGGTGAGCGGCCGGTGACGGAACTGGCGAGGGAGCTGGGGATGACCCAGCCGGGCGCGTCCAAACATCTGCGG
Source organism: Nakamurella sp. GG22 (assembly GCF_052976845.2). Lineage (NCBI taxonomy): Bacteria > Bacillati > Actinomycetota > Actinomycetes > Nakamurellales > Nakamurellaceae > Nakamurella > Nakamurella sp. GG22. Next base: position 117,593 of record NZ_JBRIIO020000005.1, read on the forward strand.
GTGCTGCGGGAGGTCGGTCTGGTCCGGGACCGGACGGCGGGCAAGCAGCGCGTGTACAGCCTTGACGTCCGCGGGCTGCGACCGGTCCACGAGTGGACCGGGGGGTTCGAGCGGTTCTGGAACGAGAGTTTCGATCGGCTGGACGAGTACGTGCAGGACCTGAAGGCGACCAAACAGGAGGACTGACTGATGACAGCAGCAGCTCGGAGAGCAACGGCGCAGTCCGTTGCAGATCGTGAGATCGTGATCTCCCGGACGATCAGCGCCCCACGGGAGTTGGTGTTCGAGGCGTTCTCCGAGGTCCGCCACCTGTCCCGTTGGTGGGGACCGGAGGGGTTCACGACCACCACCCGGGCGTTTGAGTTCCGGGTCGGCGGGGAGTGGGACTTCGTGATGCACGGACCGGACGGGACGGACTACCAGGAGTGGATCCGCTGGACCGAGATCGCCGCGCCGGATCGAATCACGCTGCGGCACGGAGAGTCTCGCGATGACCCGAACGCCTTCGAGTCGGTCCTCGCGTTCGCGTCCGACGGTGCGGGAACCCGCATCGAGATGCGCACCGTGTTCCCCACCAAGGAACTGCGAGACGAGGCGGTAGAGAGGTACCACGCGATCGAGGGCGGCCAACAGACACTGGGCAACCTGGCTGACTACGTCACCGAGTTGCTGGGGAACCACGTGGAGGGCTGATGGCCGGGCGGGTCTTCTTCAGCGTCTCGATGTCGCTGGACGGGTTCATCGCGCCGGGGTCGCTCGGGGAGTTGATGGGTCGGCAGTGGGTGGAGTTGCAGCGGTGGGTGTTCCCGACGCGGTTCTTCCGGGAGAACCTGAAGCTCGGCGAGGGCGGCGAGGAAGGGCGCGACAACGAGATCCTGCGGGAAACCTTCGAGCGCACCGGTGCGAGCGTCATGGGTAAGCGGATGTTCGACGCCGGCGAGCAGATGTGGCCGGCGGAGGCGCCCTTCCACACACCGGTTTTCGTCGTGACGCATCAGAAGCGTGACCCGTGGGAACGCCCGGGTGGGACCACCTTCCACTTCGTCAACGACGGCATCGGGGCGGCGCTCGACCGGGCCCGCGAGGCCGCCGGCGACCGGGACGTGCGCATCGCGGGCGGCGGCCGGGCGATCCTGGAGTACCTGAACGCCGGCCTGATCGACGAATTCACGATCGCCCTCTCGCCCGTGTTGTTCGGCTCGGGAATCCGCCTGTTCGACGGTGTAGACGCAGGCAGGGTGGCACTGGAACCGGTCCGCACGGAATCGACACAGCGGGTCACCCACCTGACCTACGCGGTCCGGCAGCGCTGACAAATCTGCCTCCTCTTGCCGCCGTTGAAGCCCGGCAGGCACACGATTGTTTTCGGCGGGGCAGGGATCCTCGGCGAGAGTCTCGTCCAGAACACGACCTACCATCTCAGGGTGCGTGAGAAATTGCGCCGATGGAGTCCTGCCATTGTGTTCCCGGCAGACCGTTCGATCGGGCCGGTGCGTCGTCCCCGGCCGGCAGGCTGTGCCAGATGTCGTAGGCCACAGATGCCGCCTGTTGCACAGCCACGCGCTGTTCGTCTCGCAGTCCGGCGTCGTTTCCGACGTCATTGCCACTGCGGCACAGAACGCGGCGGTCAGCGTCGGCTGAGTGCACCGGTTGTTGCTTGCGACTCTGGGCGCATTCAGTCGGTGTTCCGCCGTGACCGGCGAAGAGCGTCCGACGTGGCCGCCACAATGGCCGCGGTGCCGGCTCCGAGAATGGACCCGATGGCGACGTCTCCCGGGTAATGCACCCCGGTGTGCACTCGGGAGTAGGCCACCCCGCCGGCGAGCAACCGGATCGGCACGGCCAGCACGGGCACATGTCGGCCGACCGCGTAGGCAAACGCGAACGCCGAAGCGGAATGTCCCGACGGGAACGACGTGGACTTCGGCATTGATACGAACCGGGCGTCGGACGAGGTGGCCGATGCCCGTTCGGGCCGTTTCCGCGAGGCGATCGGTTTGATCCCGAGATTGACGGCTGCCGAGGTGGCACCGATCGCCAGGACACCTTCCAACGCGGCTCGGCGTCCGCGTTGACCGCCGACTATTGCTACAGCGGCGGATATTCCGAGCCACAGACGGGAGTAATTCGCCGCGTTCGAGAGCCGCCGCACGTGAGCGTCCAGCAGTGGTGTCGGTGTGTCGGCGACGGCCCGGTAGACGGCCCGGTCAACAGCGCCGAGTTCCCGTAGCGCTCTGGCGACGGGGGAGCCTGCACCCCGGCGGGCCTGGACACCGTCTGCGAGTGCGTCTTCCGGTGGACGCTGCTCTTCGTCGACCCGCTCCGTCATCCCTCGCACCTTTCCCTCACTCCGATGGTGGCGGTGCGAGCTTCTCATTCTCATCACTTCGCCGCTCGGTACCCAGTCCATGTGCCTTCAGCGCCAACCGCGAGCTCAGCGGAGCATCGCACCGATGACTCGCCGGGAGGATCTCGGTCTGAGGATGATGGACGCTGCCACGCACGCGCTTTCCGGCTCACTCGACGGGTCGGTGCTGCTCCCCGGCGACCCGGAGTACGACGACGCCAGGAGGGTCTGGAACGCCATCGTGGACCGACGTCCGCGGGTGATCGTCCGGTGCGCCAGTGTTCGGGACGTCGTCACGGCAGTCCGGACGGCGACCGAGTTAGGCCTGGAGATCGGCATCAAGTGCGGTGGACACAGCGCTGCCGGTCACGCCGTCCCCGACGGCGGGCTGATGATCGACCTGACGCCCCTGCGCGCGGTGCGGGTCGACCCGGGCCGGCGCACGGCGGTCATCCAGGGCGGCGCACTGCTCGGTGTGCTCGACCGGGCAACGCAGCAGTACGGGCTGGCGGTGACCGCCGGCAACGTGTCGCACACCGGTGTCGGCGGACTGACCCTGGGCGGCGGAATGGGTTGGCTCGCAAGGCAAGCGGGCCTGGCCTGCGACAACGTCACGTCGTTCGAGGTCGTCACCTCGGCGGGCGAGGTGCTGCGGGTGAGCGAGGGGCAGAACCCCGACCTCTACTGGGCGTTGCGCGGCGGCGGAGGCAACTTCGGTGTGGTCACCGAATTCGAGTTCCGGCTGCATGACATCGGCACCAGAGCATTGTCGGTCGAGGTGGACTTCCCGGTCGACCAGGCGGTGTCCGCACTGCGGGGGTGGCGGGACCTCGCGGAAGGGGCACCACGGGAGGCGACGTTCACCGCGGGGATCGGCGGCGGCATCGCGACGCTGGGCTATGTCTGGGTGGGGGAAACGCACCTGGGTGAGGCTCTGCTTCCCGCGGTGCGCGCGTTGGGCCGCCCGTCATCCGAGCGCGTGACAGAAATGACGTACCTCGAATTGCAGTCCCGCGACGACGTTCTCGACGGTCACGCACGGCGGAGGTATTCGAAGGGACACTACTTCCGCGGGCTGACCGACGAGGCCATCGACGCGATCGCGGCCGTGGTCGACGTCGGCCCCTTCGCTCCGGGGGTCGGGCTGCAGGCCTACGGCGGGGCGATCCGTGACGTGGCCGAGGACGACACCGCATTCAGCCACCGCCAGACGGCTTTCGAGCTCGGTGCCAGCACCGGGTGGACCGACCCAGGCGAGGACGACGTACGGATCGGCACCGCGCGGACCTACGCGGCCACCCTGGAGCCGTTCGCTTCCGGGGTCTATGTCAATGTCCTGGGCAACGAGGGAACCGCCGGTGTCCGGCGTGCCTACTCGGCCGAGAAGCTCACCCGACTGACGGCGGTCAAGGACATCTACGATCCGCACAACGTGTTCCACCTCAACCAGAACATTCCACCGTCCGGTGCTCCGATACCCGGCTGATGCGGGCATCACCCCACGTGCGGGACCGGATGCCGACACGACGAACCATGGGCCGTTCAGCTGAACGCTGGGGGATCGGTGTTGTGGTCAATGCGGTTGGGTATCAGCTCGGCATGCACAGGATCCTGCTGCGGGAAGTCGTTGTCGATGCACCGGCCGACACGTTCGCTGCAACGCGCGACTTCTGGGCGGCCGCACTGCTGACCGAGGCAAGGCAGGTCGAAGCTCATCCGGAATTCACAGCTCTGCCTGATGCGGCGTCGCTGTCCTGGGTGGGACTGCAGAACATCGGCACCGGCGTGGCGCGCTTTCATCTGGATATCGAGACCGACGATGTGGCCGCTGAGGTCGACCGGTTGACCGGCCTGGGCGCGGTGAAGATCGCTGATGGCCGGACGTGGGTGGTGATGCAGGACCCCTCGGGCCTGGTGTTCGACGTGGTGCCGTACCAGTCGCCATTCTTCACCGAGCGAGCCCGCCAGGTCGGGTAGCTGGGTTCAGATCTCGGGTGGCATTCTGGTGGATCTGCTCCGACGCGTTCGGCGGCAACGACTCAGCGCGCCGCCCGGTTGGCGACGGAACCTGTGCGGGCGTGGTGCGCCTTGCTGCTTCCGGCGGTTCGCGGGAGATACGTGCGCCGACGAGGCCGCGAATGGTCATCACGAGAAGCAGTCCGATGGCCAGCGTGATCAGGGCCAGAAGTGCGTAGGCCAGTGCGAGCTGCTGGCTGACCTCGGCTGCGGCCAGCCACCGCACGGCCACCGTGACTGCCGCGGCGTAGGAAAATGCATACGCCCATGCGCCTGGACCGAAAGGCACCCGACGATAGGCGGAGACAAGGCGGAACTGCATCATCACCATGAGAATTCCGTATCCGGCCAGCAGGTAGGCGACGGAGTCAGGCCGATTCCCGTTGATGGCGAACCAGGCGGTGCCTGCGACGACAGGTGGAGCCAGCTCGATCGCCATCGTCGGGATCAATGGCGTCGGCAGCGCGGGCTGGGTGAACAGACGCAGCATCAGGATTGATCCGAGAACAAGCCAGCTCACCAGGCCGTAGCCGAACATCAGCATTGCCAGCTGGTCGTAACCCATGGCGGCACTCCCGCCTGCCGCGACCAGACCGCCCGCCACCGTGGGGAGAAAGTATCCGGGATGCCACTGCGCCAGGGTGATGTCCTGCAGGATCCAGCCGCCGGTCAACCAGCCGCCGAGCAGAACGGTGACGATCAGCCCAGCAAAGAACAGGACGTCTCCCGCCACGGGCTGGTAGCTCGCCAGAGGCACCCCGATCAGCATCGGCACGATGCCGATCAATGCCGTGAACGGCGTGAAGATCGGGTCGGTCAGTTCGGTTCGGAGTCGGCCGGTGGCAACCACATTGGCGCCGTAGCCGACCACCGTGATCAGCCATGCCAGGCCGGCCAGGGCCCACAGCAGAAGACCCGGCCACGCCGGCACACCACCCTCCAGTGCGCTTGCGGTGGACCAACACTGAGCCAGGCCGCAGAGCCCGAAGGACAGACCGAACAGATTGGCCGTCAGGTGCACGGTGGAGAGCTCCTGCTGTGGTCGCGACGGCGGCATCAGTGCGTGAACGACGCTAGCGGCTCGTTCGGATCGACGATGTAGGTGGACAGCATCTGGCCGGTGCCGGGGCCGAGGTCGAGCGCGTTGTGCGGAACGCCCGGGGGGATCAGGAACCCGTCACCGGCCTGCAACTGCAGTGTGGGTTGGTCCTTGATCTCCATCTGAACGGAGCCCTCGACGATGTACCCGACTTCTTCCCCGGGATGGACGTGCCAACCCGATGACACCCCTACCGGGATCTCGGTCCGCACCTGCACGATGATCCGACCGGGAATCGAGGAATCATGGCGTTGAATTTCCGTGCGTTGCAGGCCGGCGGTCAGGTCGTCCTTACGGTTCGATGAATCGACATCCGTTGTCATGATGAGCCTCTCGATGATCCAGATAAAGGGGAAAGGAAATCCGAACGACCAGCCGAGAGCAGCGCCAGGATCTCCCTGGCGACTTCCTCCGGTTGGTCCTCGACCAGGAAGTGCGTGGCATCGAGGCCGCGGCCGGTGACGTTGTCCGCCCAGGGGCGCCACACCTCCAGCACGTCGCCGTAGAGGCGGGGCAGCGCCCCGCGGCTGCTCCACAGCAGCAGGAGCGGGCACTCGATGCGGCGCTTGCCGACATCGGCGTCGTCGTGCTCGCGGTCGAGGGTGGCGCCGGCCCGGTAGTCCTCGCAGATCGCCTGCACCGTGCTCGGATCGTCGAGCAACTCCCGGTAGGCGGTGACGAGCTCCGCGGGATACCGTCCCGGCGTTCTCCCGATCCCCAGTGCCCGCACGTGATGGTCGAAGAACGCGCCGGGATCGGCATCGATGAGCCGCTCCGGAAGCGGGGCCGGCTGCGCGAGAAACGACCAGTGCCAGTACAGCAGCGAGAGCTGGGCGTCGGCCCGCGCCCACACATCCCCGGTCGGCACCACGTCGAAGGCCGCGGCCGCGGTGATCCGGGTGGGGTGGTCCAGTGCCATCCGGTAGGCGATCCGCCCGCCGCGATCGTGGCCGGCGACAGCCCAGCTCTCGTGGCCGAGCTCCCGCATCACCTGGACCAGGTCGACCGCGAGGGCTCGCTTGGAATGCGGCGCATGATCGGGCTCCGGCGTGGGCCGGAACGATGCACCGTAACCGGGTAGGTCGACGACGACGACCGTGTACTGCTCCGCCAGCAGACCCGCGGCGGCATGCCACATGAGATGGGTCTGCGGGTATCCGTGCAACAGCAGCAGCGGGGGACCGTCACCGCCCACCCGGGCGAACACCGACCCGCGGTCGGTCGGCACGCGCTGTTCGGTGAATCCGGCGAACATGAGCACTCAGCTCGAGGTTGTGGGCGTGGCGGCGCCTGCGTCGGCGAGGAACGTCAGCAGCGCGCTGTTGACCTCCTCGGCGTGGGTCACCACCCCCAGGTGCGGTCCGCCGTCGATCTCGACGTAGGTCGCATCCGGCAGCGCGGCGTGCAGGCGTCGGCCCTGCCCGTCGATCGGCAGGATGCGATCGGCGGTGCCGTGGATGATCAGCGTCGGCACGTCGACATGCGTGATGTCGTCGCTGAAATCGGTCAGCCAGCCGGGCGGGCACGCCCAGGTCGCGTACGCGCCTGCTTCGACGCCTGCGTTCCACAACGCCCGGACGGTGGCCTCGCTGACCCGTTTGCCCTGGTAGTCCTCCAGGTTGAGGAAGTCGTTGATCAGTCCGGTCAGCCAGGTGTAGCGGTCGTCCAGGATGGCGCTCTGGACGCCCGCGACACCTGCGGCGTCGACGCCCTGCGGGTTGGCCTCGGACTTGGCGAAAGACGGTGCGAGGCTTTCGATGAACACGCAACTGCGCAGTCGCTCGGTGCCGCTGGTCCCGATGTACCTGGCCAGTTCACCGGTGCCGAGGGACAGCCCGACAACGGTCGCGTCGCGCAGGTCGAGCTGCGTCATCACCTGGTCCAGGTCCGCGGCCAGGGTGTCCCAGTCGTACCCCACCGTCGGGCGGCTCGATCGTCCGAAACCCCGCCGGTCGTAGGTGATCACGCGGTACCCGGCGGAGATCAGCGGGTGGAATTGCGGTTCCCAGGACCGGCTGTCCAGCGGCCACCCGTGGAGCAGGACCACCGGCCTGCCGTCGCCGTTGTCCTCCACGTACAGCTCGATCGGCTGCGAATTCTGCTGCCCTACAGAGATTGTCGCCATTTCAGGCCTCCCGGGTCGGTGTGTTGACCTCATGAGGTTCCAACGCTGGACGCGAAGCCAGTAGGCCCGCTCGCCGGAAAAACATTTCCGGCCAGCCCTACCCTCGGGCGAGGATGTCCGTGCGATCCTCGATTGGTGGCGCATTCGGTGTTGATCGTCGATGACGATGCGGACTTCCGTGACCTCGCGTCCCGGGTCGTCGTCGGCTGGGGTCATACCGTGGTCGGCCTCGCCGGGAGCGTTGCCGAGGCGCTGCAGCGGGCCGCGGAGCTACAGCCCGACACGGCGCTGGTCGACATCGGTCTGCCCGACGGTGACGGTTTCGCCCTCACCGCACGACTGGTCGCCCTACCGTGGCCGGTCCGCGTCGTCCTGATCTCCTCGGACTCCGACCCGTCGAATGCCACCGCTGCGAGGAGGGTGGGCGCGTGGGGATTCGTGCCGAAGGACGAACTCTCGGGTGCTGAGCTCCGCCGCTGGATCGAACAGGGCTGATCAGATGGCGTCGACACTGCCCAGGCAGGGGCTGCGGGTGTGCATCGGTGAGGACGATGTGCTGCTGCGGGAAGGGATCGTCCGGATCCTGGTGGGCGCTGGGCTCGACGTGGTGGCGCAATCGGGCGATGCCGAGGAGTTGTTGCGTGAGGTACTGGCCTTCCGGCCGGACGTGGCGATCTTCGACGTGCGCATGCCGCCGCGGCACGAGGACGACGGATTGGTCGCTGCCATGCAGGTGCGCCGGCAGCTGCCCGGCACCGGTGTGCTGATCCTGTCTCAGTTCTGCGAGCCGAGTTTCGTCATCGATCTGATCGGTGATCGTCCGGAGGGTGTCGGGTATCTGCTCAAGGAACGGGTCGGTGATGTCTCGGCCTTTCTCGATGCCGTCGAGCGGGTGGCCGGCGGTGGAAGCGCGCTCGATCCCGAGGTCGTCGCCCGGATGTTGGGGCGTCCCGCACCGGGTGACGCGCTGTATCCGCTGACGCCGCGCGAGCGGAGCGTTCTGGCCGCCATGGCGGAAGGCCTGTCGAACCTGGGGATCTCGAGGTCGTTGCTGATGAGCCAGGCGGCGGTGGAGAAACATGTGACGGCGATCTTCCGCAAGTTGGGTATCGCCGCCGCGGACACCGAGCACCGACGGGTGCTGGCCGCTCTCACCTATCTGCATTCCCGGGACCGCCGGTGACACCGAGCCAGGCCGGGACCGATCCGAGTCGGCCACCTGGCGCCGGCGCTGCCGCAGGCGGTCCACCGGCCGGCAGAACATCGACGGGGGACTCGGTCGTCGACCGATACTACGAGGCGTTCAACGCTCGCGATTTCGATGCCTGGGTGGAGACGCTGGACGAGGACGTGGAGGTCCTCATCGACGCCGGGGTGTTGCGTGGACGAGTGGTCGCGCGCACCTACCTCATCGGGATAACCCGGGCCTACCCCGGGATCGCAGTCGCCAACCGACGTGTCGTCGCCGAGTCGCCCAACGCCGTGGTGTCGGAGTTCCAGCTCCTCAACCCGACGGCGGCACTGGTTCCGGATCCTTCGCGTCCGGACCGGCCGGGCGTGCCCTGGCGCTTGGACGGTGTGACGTGCGAGGTGCTCAGGTTGCGCGGCGGCCGGATCAGTTCCCTGCACAGCTATTACTCGCCCGCTCCGACCGACCGGACTCCGGTCGCCGAGGTTCCGTCGCGCGCTGAGGCGGCACGAATAGCCCATCGGCAGGCTGCTCTGGGGCGAGTCGCGACCCAGGTCGCGGTCGGCGGGTCGGAGCGGGACCTCGTCACGGTGATCAACCAGGTGATCGCGGAGTTCGCCGGTGTCGATGTCAGCCTGATGATGCGCTTCGAGACCGGTGACACCGCGGTCGTGCTCGCAGTTTCGGACATGGTCGAAGACCCGTCCGCGCTTGGCCGACGACTGGTGCTCCACGACGACATCCGCGCGGTGCGCGACAGCGGCCTCGCCCTCCGGTTCGGGGCGAACGGATGGCCCCTGCGTGGACCACTCGACCGGTCGGCGCCGGCAAAGAAGCTGCGGTGGTGCGTCGGTGTCCCGATCACGCTGCACGGCACGGTGTGGGGCGTCAGTCTGCTGGGTTCAACCCAGAACGAGCCATTTGCTGACGACATCGAAGACGGCATCGCTGCTTTCACTCAATTGGTGTCCACCGCCCTGGCCAACGCGCAGGCCAACGACGAGCTGCGGGAACGGGCGCGGGAGCAAGCTGAATTGCTGGAGATCGCCGAAATCGCGGCCGCCGGTGCACAGCCGCCTGAGGTGTTCGCAGCGATTGCCAGGTCGGCTTCCGCGCTGCTGGATGGCCTGCCGACCGTCCTGATGCGGTTCGTCGACGAGGGCTCGGCGGATCTGCTCGCGGTCAACGGCATCGACGCGGATGTTCCCCGGGCCGGTAGGAGGGTCATCGTTGATCCGGGCGGCGTGGCGGCCGAGGTGCATCGGACCGGTCAACCCGCGCGCATCGACGATTACCGCAAGCCACCCGGCAACCGACTGGCCGAGCAGGTCGGGCTCCGCGCGTCGGTGGGGGTTCCGGTTGCGGTCGGCAGCCGACCGTGGGGCGTCCTGGTGGCGAGTTCCATGGAGACAGCGCTTCAGCCGGCGGCCGAAGGGCGTCTGGCGCTCATCGCGGACACGGGCGCGGCGGCGATCGCCGGCGCCCAGGCCCGCGGCGAACTGCTTGCCCTGGCCGAGGAGCAGGCCGCTTTGCGCCGGGTTGCCGAATTGGTGGCGCGGGGGGTCGGCCAGTACGAGGTCTTCGACGCGCTCACCGCCGAGGCGACCGGCTTGATCGACGAGCCGACCACCCTGATCCGATTTGACGAGGCACAGGATTACACCGTCGTCGCCACCAGCGGCGGTCTGCTGCCGGTCGGCGCGCGGGTCGGCATCGCCGAGGGAAGTCTGTTGGCAGCGATCGTGCGAACCAGGCGCCCCGCTCGGATCGACGCCGCCGAACGAACCGGACGGATCGACGGGACCGACGGTCGTGATCATGATGGTGGCTCTTCCGAGGTCGGCGTGCCGATCATCGTCGGCGTCCGGTTGTGGGGCGTGTTGAGCGCGACGAGTACTGACCACCGGCTGGCGACCACCATCGAGCACCGCCTGCGGCAATTCGTCGGAATCATGGCCGTGGCGGTGGTCAACGGTGAGGCCCGTGGACAACTGCAGGCTCTGGCCGCCGAACAAGCCGCGTTGCGACGGGTTGCCGAGTTGGCCGCCCGTGACGCACGGGCGCAAGAGGTTCTTGCGGTCGTTGCCAGAGAAACATCCGTGCTCGCAGGCGTGGAGTTCGGGATGGTGGTCCGCTACGCCGACCGTCACGGCGCAAGCCAGATCGTGGCCCTGGACCGGGCTCCCGCCGATTTCGTCATCGGGATGCACGCACCGGGCACCGGTGACGGCGCGGCGCAACGGGTCTGGCGCACCGGACGGTCGGCCCTGATCGACGACCTGGGTCAGATGGACGGCCGCTGGCCCCAGATGGCGAGCGCCCACGGCTTCACGACCAGCGCCGGGGTGCCGATCGTCATCCGTGGCGAACTCTGGGGTGCGTTGATCGTCCTGGGACACCAGCGAGGCTTCCGCCAGGACATCGAGGAGCACCTTGCCCATTTCGCCGAACTCGCAGGCACCGCGATTGCCACCACCGAGGCGCGTCAGACGCTGCGGGACCTCGCCGACGAGCAGGCCGCTCTTCGCCGGGTGGCTGAACTGGCAGCCCATAACGCGCCGGCGGAACAGGTGCTGCAAGCCGTTGCCAGCGAAGCAGCGGCGCTGACCGGCGTCGAGTTCACGACCCTGCTCCGATACGGCCCGGAGGGCAGCAGCCAGATCATTGCACTCGACGGGGCACCCGAAGGCATCGCGGTCGGGATGCGCTCACCAGGGACCGGTGACGGTGCGGTGCAACGGGTGTGGCGCACAGCGCAGCCGGCACGCATCGACAACCTTGCCGAAATGTCCGGCGCCTGGCCGCAGCTTGCCGCGCGTCACGGGTTCACCGCCAGCGCGGCCGTTCCGATCGTCATCCGCGGCGCGCTGTGGGGCGCTCTGGTCGCGGTGGGCCGGGGTGAGGCTTTCCCGCGGCCGATCGAGCAACACCTGGCCAACTTCGCCGAACTCGCCGCGACCGCGGTCTCCGCTGCCGACGCGCGCCAAGAACTGACGCTGCTGGCCGAGGAGCAGGCAGCGCTGCGTCGCGTCGCGGAACTGGTCGCGCGCGGCGCGGTCCTCGACGAGATCTTCCGCGCAGCCGCCACCGAGGCGTCGACCCTGTTGGGGAACCTGTCCGGGGCCCTGTTGCGGTTCGAGGCAGACAACGCGGTGGTCGTCGCGGCCTGCAACAGCCCGGTGGCGCTGGGACTGACCGTGCCGATCGACGACGAGAACAATCTGGGCACAGTCCGTCGCACCGCGCGGCCCAGTCGGGCCGACACTTTCGAGGGGACCTCGCTGGCGGAGATCGCCACCGCGGTCGGCGTCGGCGCGGGCGTCGCCGTTCCCGTCGTCGTCGAGGGCCGCGTCTGGGGCGCGCTCACCGCGAGCACCCCGGCCACACCGTTACCGGATGGAAGCGAGGAGCGGCTCACCCCGTTCGCGGAACTCGTCGCGGCGGCCATTGCCAACGCCGAGAACAGGGCCAAGCTGACCGCGTCCCGTGCGCGGGTGGTGGCCACCGCCGACGAAACCCGCCGCCGCCTGCAACGCGATGTCCACGACGGAGCGCAGCAACGGTTGGTGCACACCATCATCGCGCTGAAACTGGCGCGGGACCTGTTGTCCCCCGAAGACCCGGCGTCTGCACTGCTGCGAGAGGGACTGAGTAATGCCGAACGGGCGAACAGCGAGTTGCGGGACGTCGTCCGCGGAATCCTGCCTGCCGCGCTGACGCGCGGCGGACTCCGCAGCGGGCTCGAGTCGCTGTTGGCTGATCTCGCCCTGCCCGTCGACCTGTCGGTCGTCGCGCCACGCCTCCCAGCGCATATCGAGACGACCGCCTATTTCCTGGTGGCCGAGGCGATGACCAACGTGGCCAAGCATTCTCATGCGAATCGGGCAAGTGTCGATGTCCGTGTCGACGACAGCACGCTTGTCATCGACGTTCGCGACAACGGCGTCGGTGGGGCGGATCCGAATGGCGGTACCGGACTCACGGGGTTGTTCGACCGGGTCGAGGCCAGTGATGGCACGTTGTCGGTGACCAGTTCCGCCGGCGCTGGAACACTGGTCCACGCCGAAATTCCCTTTCAGGAACATATGACGATCACCCGCTTCGACGACGTCGGCCTCAGCCCGTGATGTGGTCGACCACCGCAGAGATCGTCCCCCGGGTCCTCGACGGCGGGTGGACCCGTTCGCTGTCCGGAGTCGGGGATCTACCCTTCGGTGATGCCGGTGGAGTGGGAACAGGTCGTCATCGATTGCGCAGATCCGCTGACTCTCGGGCGGTGGTGGGCGGACGCGTTGGGATGGACCTACTTGAGTGAGGCCACCGACGAGGTGGAGATCCGGCCCACCGAGGACCGTTTGCCGGGTTTGATCTTCGGTGTCGTGCCCGAGCCGAAGACGGTCAAGAACCGGCTCCATCTCGACCTTCGACCGGACAACCAGAACGCCGAGGTGGAACGGTTCCTGGCGCTCGGCGCCACCAGGGCCGATGTGGGGCAACGCAGCCAGTCGTGGGTGGTCCTCGCGGACCCGGAGGGCAACGAGTTCTGCATCCTCGGGTCACGCCGCCCCGCCGGCCAGTGATCCCGTGCTGACCGCCGCGGCGCCGTCGGTGATGACGTCGATCGCACGGTCGCGGCCGCGACGCCTGGACCGCTATCCCGGCGGAGCGGGTCGGAACGGATGGAGTTCGTCCTGGCCCGCTTTGACGACTCCCCACGATGCCTCGGGCACCTCGTTCCAGGCTCCCTCCAGATCCCCCAGTGGCTCGGAGACCACCAGGCGGGCCTCATCGCTGAGTGTCCGCAGCACAGGCACTTCCGGATGCTGCTGGCGAAGGGTCACCACATCGGTGGAATAGAACAGCGACCGCGACCGGCCCGCGCTGGAGTAGCGGAACGCCCAGATCGACGAACCGTCACTGGTGGCAACGGTCATCTGAATCGGATGGTCGACACCATGACGGCGGCCGACGTCTTCGACGAATCCGACCGCCCGCTCGACCGCACCTGGTGGGTCGTCCTTCAAACCGAAGGTCAATGCGAGGAAGAACAAGGTCTCAGAATCCGTCGATCCCTCGATGTCCGGGTACAGCATCGGATCGATGGCGAGAACCAGATCGCGCTTCACCTTGTGGAAGTCGCTGATCGACCCGTTGTGCATCCACAACCACCGGTCGTACCGGAAGGGGTGACAGTTGCTGCGCTGGATCTCGGTGCCGGTCGATGCCCGGATGTGCGCGAACAGCAAGCGGGTACTCACCTGGCCGGCGAGTTCACGCAGATTCTGGTCGTTCCACGCAGGTTCGATCGCCTTGAACACCGCGGGTGAACCCCTATCGCCGTACCAGCCGATGCCGAACCCGTCGCCATTGGTGGTCGTCGCGCCCAACCGGGAGTGCAGACTCTGGTCGATCAACGAATGTCTTGGCCGGAAGAGCAAGTCCTCAGCCAGGACCGGGTCACCTGAATAAGCCATCCACCGGCACATCGCCGCTCACTCCACCGCCTGTCGTCCACTTCACCAGCCTCCGGGCATCCGCGCTACTCCGCGGGCGACAGCATTCAGGGACGAGCCCGACCCGGCGTCGCGTGCCCGGGGAGCGTGCAAGGCGCAGGACGGGGAGACGAGCGCGTCCCGCCCGCAGATGCTTCCTGCGGGCGGGACGGCTGCATTCGGTTTGGGTCAGGGTGAGAGTTCTTCCAGGACCTGTCCTTTGGTCTCGACCCCGAAGAACTTGGTGGTGAGTCCGCCGACGACCGCGATGACGGCGAAGAGCATGAACACCCATTGGATTCCCACGCCGGCGACGATGAAGCCGACCAGCACAGGGCCGAGCGAGGATCCTGCGCGGAGCCACGCGCTGCCGAATCCGGTACCGACTGCGCGGAGCCGGGTCGGGTAGAGCTCGGCGGAGTACAGGTAGAGGGAGAACGCGATCGTCTGCAGGATGGCGTAAGTGACTGTTGCGCCGACCAGGACCTGCACAGCGGAGGTGGCGCCGAGCAGGGCGAGCGCGACCAGCGGGACCACGGCGAGCAGGAAAGCCGCGGTGTACCAGCGTTTCCGGCCGACCTTGTCGATCAGCAGAGCACAGGCGACGGATGCGGCGACACCGAACGCGGAGGTGGTCCACCCGTAGAGCAGGCTGGTCTGCAGGGGCACGTCGAACACCTGGGTGTACAGGGTGGGCAGCCAGGTGATCATGCCGTTGTTGATGGTGTACACGGCGATCCACAGGACCCAGATCATCAGGGTTCGCTTGAGGTAGATGCCCTTGAAAAGCTCCCGCCAGTCCGACTTCTGGGTCGCTCTCGGGTCGACCGGGCGGATGACCGGTTCGGGCAGCGGCTTGCCCTCCTTGACCGCTTCGTTCTCCAGCATGGAGACAATCTTGTCGGCCTTGCCGATCCGGCCCTTGGAGGCCAGCCAGCGGGGGGATTCGGGCATCAGAACCCGCAACGGGATCATGATGAGCGCCGGGATGATGCCGACGATGAACAATGCCTTCCAGCCGAAGTTCGGGACCAGGAAGTAGGCGGAGATGCCGGCGAACAGCAGGCCGATCGGGAAGATCAATTCGTAGAGCAGGAAGAACCTGCCACGCTTCTTGGCGCCGATGAATTCGTTGATGTAGGCGGAGGCCACCGGGACCTCGCCGCCGGTTCCGATGCCCTGCAGGAACCGGAACAGCATCATCGATGCCCCGTTGAAGGCGAACAGGCAGGCGACGTCCATCGAGACGAACAGGATGATGGTGATCAACAGGGTGGGAAGCCGGCCGATGCGTTCGGCCAAGTAGCCGAAGCCGATCGCGCCCACGAGTTGCCCGACATACCCTGCGGACAGGATCATCCCGACCTCGGCCGGGCTCAGGCTCCATTCCTTCACCAGCTGTGGCATCGCGAAAGCGATGACCAGCACGGTGTAAGCATCGAAGAAGGTGGCGGATCCGATGATGACGCGGATCCACAGCAATCGTCGGGTGACCGGAATCCGTTCCAGCCGGCCGACCAAAAGGGCGTTCGCATTGGCGTTGGCTTCTGCCTCGCCGGTGACATGAGTTGTCATGATCGTTGGTTTCCTCGCCCTCCGCTGGGCGCGGAGTCCGTCGGGACTGCATTGTCTCCGAACCAGGTCCCACAGACGGCGCTGAGCGCCTCTTGCATATTTGGGGTGTGGTCCCGGTGGCCGGGGCCGCCGCGGCGTGCGGCGGCCCCAGCCCTGATCCGCGCAGGCGACTGCCCAAAGGCGGATCGGTGCAGGGCTCGGTCGATCGGCCCGGGCGGCATGCCCTGGTCCGGTACCGACCGGCCGGACCATCAGCGGGCGTCGGCCGATACTGATGGTCGGTGGGTCAGATGATGCCCGCGGCCTTGAGGGCGTCGGCGATCTCGACGTCGGCACCCTCGGCCAGCGGCAGCAGCGGGCTGCGGACGGTGGCGTGGGCCAGGACGCCGCGGGAGACCAGGGCGTGCTTGAGGGCGACGGTGCCCTCCATGTGCGAGCCCCGGTGGTAAACGGCCTTGGTCAGCGGCAGCAGCTGATCGTGGATCTTCTTGGCGGCGGTCCAGTCCTGCGCCTTGCCGGCCTTGATGAACTCGACCAGCAGTTCGGGGGCCATGTTGCCGTAACCGACCAACAGGCCGTCGACGTCCATGATGGTGTGCAGCAGATACTCGTCGTGGCAGGAGAAGATCTGCAGGTCCGGGTACTCGCGGCGGAGCACCGGGATCTCGGTGTCCCAGCGGCGCATGTTGCGCACACCGTTCTTCGTCCAGAACACGCCTTCCTGGCCGGCGATCTCCAGCTGGGTGTCCAGGTTGTAGTTGGCCTTGGTGTTGTCCGGGTACTGGAACATGATCTGCGGCAGCCCGGCACCTTCCCAGATGGCCTTGTACCGGTCCTGCGGGGCGCCGTCCTGGTAGCCGAAACGCAGCCAGCCGTGTGACGGGTAGGTCAGGGCGGCCTTGGCGCCGGCGGCGACGGCCCGCTGGGCCTCCTCGACGGCGACCTTGGTGCCCTCACCAGTGATGCCGGCGATGATCGCGACCTGGTCGCCGACCTCGTCGACGAGGGTTTCGATGACCTTGACCTGCTCGTCCTGGGTCAGGAAGGTGCCCTCACCGGCGTGCCCGAGCACGACCAGTGACTTGACCCCGTCGACCGAGGCCAGGAACTTGCCCAGGTCGGACAGAGCGGCGTAGTCCACGTCGCCGTCGACCGTGAACGGGGTGACCGGGGCCGGGTTCAGACCACGCAGGTCCAGATTTCCGAGAGACATCGTCGGCTCCTCCTAAGAAGCTTTGCGGGAACGTTCCGGTCAGGCGGCGCCTTGACTGCTGGAACGTTTACGGGAACGATTGCAACTATGACCGCTGAGCGTGCCGACGTCAACCCCCTCTTCGACGAGACCGCCGTCACACCGATTAGGCTCGCCGGTGTGGTGACGCTGCGGGATGTGGCCCGGGTGGCCGGTGTGAGCATCTCCACCGCATCCCGGGTGCTGGACGAACGGCTGCCGGCCTCGAAGTCCGCTGCCGCGGAACGGGTTCGGGTGGCAGCCGCCGACCTCGGCTATGTCCGGGATCCGCTGGCGTCCGGACTGCGGCGTTCCGGCACCAGCACCGTCGGGGTGATCGTGCCGAGGCTCACCGACACCGTGATGGCGATGCTCTACGAAGAGATCGCGGCCGCTGCCGCCGCGCGCGGCCTCTTCGCTGTTGTCGCCACCACAGGTGACCGGCCCGAGGCGGAACGCGTTGCGGTGCAGTCGCTGCTGCACCGCCGCGTCGACGGGATCATCCGGGCCACCGCCCGCACAGGTTCCCCGCTTCACCTGGACGGGGACAGTCGGCAGGTCCTGGTCCTGCGTACCGACGGCATCCACCCGGCCTCGATCGGCGACGACCACCTCGGCGGGTACCTGGCCACCCGAAAACTCATCGACCACGGCCACCGCAGGATCGGCCTGATCATGGGCCCGGAGTACGCGACGACCGCCGTGCAACGCCGTGCCGGGTACCGGGCCGCCCTCACCGAAGCCGGCATCGGCCTAGACGACTCACTGATTGCCGGCGACGCGTACACGATGGAGGCCGGCGAGGCTGCGGCGACCATCCTGCTCGATCGCCCCGACCCGCCCACCGCGATCTTCGCCGTCAACGACAACAACGCCATCGGCGCGATGGCAACGGCAGCCGCCCGGGGTCTGGTGATCCCCGATGACCTGTCGATCATCGGCTACAACGACATCCCGGTCGTCAGCCGCCTACCGGTTCCGCTGACGACGATCCGCGAGCCCTTCAACCACATCGCCCGCGGTGCGATCGATCTCCTGCTGGACGAGTCGCCCCACCACGACGGTGAAGTCCGCACCGTCGTGGCCACCCCCACCCTCATCCCCCGGAAGTCCACCGCCGCACCTCGGTCGCGCTGACACCTGCGGCGTCAGGGCTGACCGAGACAATCCGCAAATGCGGGGTTCACGTTGCGGAAGTTGTCGACGCTGCACCAACCGTTGAGGTGCTCTTGGCGAACTGACGTCCGCTCCCGACAGATCAGGCTCGAGACGTGATCCCGACCGGTTGATCGGCTCGGTGGGACCGTTTCAAGACGCGGCCACCGACCGCCATGGCGAGCAATCCGATCAGGACGGCCAGGAGTCCACCGACAATTCCCGACCCGCTGCCGGGACCACCGTCGGCGAACAGCACGACGGTTCCGCCGATCACCGAGCCGGCCAGCCCGGCCACCAGTGCCAGGATGGCTTTTCTCCGCTGAGTTCTGGGACCACCAAGAATGCGGGCCCGTGCCGCCCCGCCCGTGACCAACCCGATCAGCCCGACCGCGGCTGCGACCAGGGACCAGAGACGGCCCGCGGTCAGCGTGTAGGCAGAGGTGTCGGCCTGCTGTAGTGCCGTGTCGGCAGCCGCCGGTGAGGCAAGCGCGAGGAATGCGATGAGAAACGCGACCATTGTGACTGCTTTGCGCACGGACATGAAATGTCCCTCTCTCCGTCGGATTGGATGTCATCAATCCTTTCCGACGGGCACATCACTCGTCGTCCGGCAGGCGCCGACAATTCGAACGGCACCCGCGACGTATCCGGGCTACCGCGGACGCGGTGCAGGCGCCGAAAGTACCGCTGCGGCGGTAGGCGAATGCTCATCCCGGCGGTGGACGCGACGACGCCGGTGACTGGCTATCGTGAGAATGTGGCCAAGAGACGTTCCAGCGTCGTGGACTGGGCGGTCGCCGCGGCTGTGACAGCGGCGTTAATGATCACTGCGCTGCCCGCTGCGCCATTCTCGGGCACCCTGGAACTCCTGGGTGTGGGGCTGGTGGTCATATCCGGTTTGGCCCTGGCTGCGAGCCGGTGGGCATCGGTGCCGGTGCTCGCCGTCACCGGGTCGTGCGCGCTGGGTTACGTCGCCGTTGGTGTCGACGTCCCTGCGATCGCCTTTCTGGTGGCGGTGTACGGCGCATTCCGGGCAGGACATCGAATGGTCGCGGTCGCCGCATCGGTGGTCATGCTGATTGCCGTTCCCTTCGCCTTGTGGGCAGCACATCAGGATTGGCCCTTCGCTGACGTGCTCATGCAGTCGCGGGACATCCTGCCGCTGGCCTGGTTGGTCGCCGCTGGTGCGGCGGGTGAAGCCCTGCGGCAGGCCGAACGCCGGGCCGAAGAGGCCGAGCGCACTCGTGAGGAGGTGGCTCTGCGCCGGGCGGACGAGGAGCGGCTGCGCATCGCGCGCGAGCTGCACGACTCGCTCACCCACCAGATCTCGGTCATCAAGGTGCAAGCGGAAGTCGCCGTTCATCTCGCTCGCAAACAGGGAAAACCGGTGCCGGAGTCCCTACTGGCCATCCTCGAAGCCGGCCGGGAAGCGACCAGGGAATTGCGGTCGACCCTGGAGGCGCTCCGGCACGACGAGACACCGGCGCCCGGACTCGACAGCCTCCCGGCCCTCGTGCGGCAGGCCCACAGTTCGGGTCTGGAAACGCATCTCACCATCGACGGGGACCAGACCAGTGTTCCGACGGCGGTGGACCGAACCGCGTACCGGATCGTTCAGGAATCGCTGACGAACATCACCCGGCACGCCGCCGCCACAATTGCGTCGGTACGCCTCGATTACCGTCCTGACGCTCTTGTCATCCAGATCGATGACGACGGAACCGCCACGTCGGACGCCGCACCGGCGCCCGGCGTCGGGCTGCTCGGCATGCGTGAAAGGGTGACCGCCCTCGGGGGACAGTTGCACGCGGCACCGCGCAGTGAGGGCGGTTTCAGCGTGCACGCCGAGCTTCCGGTGCGTCCGACATGATCCGCGTCCTGCTGGTCGACGACCAGCCCCTGATCCGTAGCGGGTTCCGTGCGCTGCTCGCGGCCGAGGACGACATCCAGGTGGTGGCAGAGGCTTCGGACGGCCGGCAGGCGCTCGAGCTGGCGAGGGAACACCTGCCCGACGTCGCGCTCGTCGATATTCAGATGCCGGTCCTCGACGGCATCGAGGTGACCCGGGGCATCGCCGCGGACCCGACACTGGCGACGGTGCAGGTCGTCATCCTGACCAACTACGGGATCGACGAGTATGTGTTCCAGGCCCTCCGCGCCGGCGCCGCCGGATTTCTGGTCAAGGACATCGTTCCGGAGGACTTCCTGCACGCCGTCCGGGTCGCCGCAAGGGGTGATGCGCTGCTTGCGCCGTCCATCACCCGCAAACTGATCGAGACCTATGTCAGCAGGCCGACTGTGGCCCGCGGCGATGCTGACCTGAGCGGACTGACCAACCGGGAGAGTGAAGCCGTCGCCCTCGTCGCACAAGGACTGTCCGACAGCGAGATCGGTCACCGGATGGTGATCAGCTCGGCGACCGCCAAAACCCACGTCAACCGCGCCATGACCAAACTGCACGCTCGCGACCGGGCTCAGCTTGTCATTTTCGCGTACGAATCCGGTCTCGTCGGGCGCACGGCCTGAGTGGGACGCTCGGGTTCACGGAGTCGGGAACTGCACGATGTCCGCGCTGAGCGGCAGCTGGTCGGTGCGGGGACCGGAGCCTGTGGTGTCGACCTCGATGGGAGTGGTGGCCGGGTCGTTGGCCAGCAGGTCGGCGAGCGCGGGGCCGCGTCCGGTCAGGGTGAAACTGTCGAACTCGTACGGTAGGCCGTCGGCGGCCAGCGCCGACGGCCGGTCCATCAGTTGGAAATGCAGGTGCGGCCCGGTGGAGCTGCCCGAATTCCCGGTGCGGGCTATTTCCTGGGCATTGGTCACGCGGTCTCCCGTCGTGACCCGGACGGACCCGGGTTTCAAGTGCGCGTAGAACGCGTATCGGCCGTCCGCCAGTTCGAGGATGACGAAATTGCCGTTTGCCTGCTCGAGGGTGACAGGCTTTGCCGCTTCCGGGATCTGATCCGGGTAGCCATCTTGGGCGGCCGCAACCTTCGCGTCGGCAATGGCCAGCACCGGTTGGTCGTAGGTCGGCCAGCTCTCGTTCTTCGCCTTGTCTCCGACCACCAGGAAACCCTGTTGATTGATTTTGTTGAAATCGATGGCGAATCGTTGCGCTACCCACAATCCGTTGTTGACCGGTTGGGCGGTCCTGCGGTGCGGGCCATCGCAGCAGCTGCCCACCGCGAACCAACCGGCACCTTCCAGCGGTGGTCCGATGACGGTGGGCGGGTTGGTGTCGACGTCGGCGGCGCCGCCCTCGGACGTGATGGATTCGGGCACGGGCAGATCCGGCGGCACGCTGACGGTGAGCCGGTGGTCGATGCGGGCGGGCACTGCGACCGGGTCGTCCAGCGTGACGTCCATCCAGAGGACGCCCACCGTCGACGGCGCAAGTTCGGTAGTCGGTGTGCTGCTGGCGGTGAGCACGGACATGGCCGCGGTGAGCCGGTCCGCGGTCAAGGTCTGCAGTACGGTGCCCGTTGCCGCGTCTCTGACGGCGACCTCCGTGATGGTGGAGGCGACCGGGAATGCATTGGTCAGGTGCAGCTCGTAGACCAGATGCACCTTGGCATCGGTGCCGGTGAACCAGCGGGGTGTCGACGGCACTCTCATGAGTGCCGGGGTGAATTGGTCCGTCTGCCCGTCGGAGGGTGCCGTCGTCGGTGCGGTGGTCGATGCGGTCGTCGCGCTGACATTCGCTTGATCTGCAACGGTGCCGGTGGTGCACGCGGCCAGCAGCAGGACCACGCATCCGAATGCGGCGATCCGCACGATGTTCGTCGCCCCTGTGCTGCGGTGACCTCGACGCGTCATGCTCGGCCTCCCCGGATCCGGTCGCATCCGGTCGAGCCTAAGCGGAGGATCCGGCCTTCGCCGGTGTCACGACCGGTCCCCGCAGCCGGGGTCAGTTCGACCGGGAGGCAAAGAATGCATTTGCTCTCGACGAATACAGGATCAGCAGGATGACCAGGCTGACGATGGCGGAGCCCAACGCGGAGTTCCGGGTCTGATTGTTGTCGGAACTGATCCACGTGAGGACGGCCGACCCGATTTGAATGACCGACACCACGGCGACGATGAGCCGGGCCGTGTTGTTGCCGTCGGCCAACCCCTTCGCCACCGCGAGGTAGATGAGGCCGAGAACAATGAACAGGATGCCGGCCCAGGCAACGCCGGTTGCCGTGACGGCGATGATCCCGGCGATGATCGACCCGATGCCGCCGATGACGGTCAGCACGACCACCACCGTCACGAGCCCGGGCCTGCGAACTGTTGGTGCTGTCATGACGGCGAGCCTTTCGTCCGGGACCGCTACATCGCGGCGTGATCCTGATGACTCTGTCCGACGGTACGAGCGAATACTTGTCCTGCCATTGAGTCCGCCCCCCAATGTTGTGGCCGGGCTGAACCCCTGTAACCCCTAGGGGAGCGCCAAATCCACGTCCGAAGCCAGCGGCCGCCGTCAGCCGTTGAGAACGCGCTTGTCGATGAAGTCCAAGACCGACGCGGCCAGCGCGTCCGGGTGGGTCACCGGCACCATGTGCGCACCACCGTGCAGTGTCTCGGAGGACCCCCGCCCGGTGGACGCGGCCAGTTCGGCGGCCCAGTCGGCCGGGCAGATCGCGTCGTGTGGGCCCCGGACGACCAGCACCGGGCAGGTCACATCGGCCAACGTGCGGTCAATGCGATGCTGCCGCGCGGCGTTCATCCCCCGTGCCATGGAGACCGGACCGGTCCGTGCGTAAGCCCCCACCAGAAGTGGCACCTGGCTGGGGCGCTCGTGGACCGCGGTACGCAGCCAGCGGCCGCCGAGCGCCGACCAGGTGGTCGCGCGGGGGTCTGTGGTCGGGCCCACCAATACGAGACCGGCGACGCGGTCGGGTGCGAGAACCGCTGCTTCGGCAGCGATCTGGCAACTCGCCGAATGCCCGATGATCACCACCGGGCCGCCGACCGGCACCTCACCCAGAAGGAGCGTCGCAAGCCGCTCCGGTGCCGGGTCGATCCTGCCGGACGCGCGGCGGCCGAACGCCGGGAGCAGGATCACGGTGCGGGCAAAGCCGATGAGCCGGTCCAGCGTGGGCCGTGCGACGGCGACCGAGAGCCCTAATGGGAGTACAGCCGACGGTGTGCAAGTCTGCTGTCCGAGCCGCCGGCGCGGTGAACACTTTGCCAAACCCAGGCACGCGATGCCTAGGGCTAGATCGTGTCCCGCGCTGGTTGGTGAGGAGTCTGTAGGGCTGGTGGGATGTCGTGCCGATGTGAGCACTGATCCATTAGGTAGCACCCGGTCTCCTCGTGGCTCGCCGATGTTCCTGCGGCGTGAGGAGGACGCCAGGTGTTGTTCGTGGGTGATGACTGGGCCGAGGACCACCACGACGTCGACCTCGTCGGCGACGACGGCCGCCGGCTGGGTAAGAAGCGGTTCCCGGAGGGTGTGACGGGGCTGGCCGGTTTTCACGCGTTGATCGCTGATCACTTACCGGAGGATGCTGATCCGTCGGACGTGGTGATCGGGATCGAGACCGACCGCGGTCCGTGGGTGCAGGCGTTGATCGCAGCCGGGTACACCGTGTATGCGGTCAACCCGTTGCAGGCAGCCAGGTATCGGGAACGGCACGGCACCTCCGGATCGAAGAGCGACCCGGGCGATGCGCATGTGCTGGCCGAGCTGGTGCGGCTGGACCGGGCGCATCACCGACCCGTGGCCGGTGACAGCGACACCGCCGAACACGTCAAGATCCTGGCCCGCACGCACCAGAGCATGATCTGGTCCCGGCAGCGGCAGGCGAACATGCTGCGCTCGATGCTGCGGGAGTTCTACCCCGCTGCGTTGCTCGCCTTCGGTGACGACCTGACCGGGAGGGACGCACTCGCGGTTCTCGCGGCCGCGCCAAGCCCGGACCAGGGCAAACGGCTGACCACCGCACGGGTGATCACCTTGCTGCGGCGAGCAGGACGGCAACGCAACCATCAGGCCGCGGCGGAGCGGATCGTTGCCGCGTTACACACCGAGCAGCTGACCGCGCGACCCGGCGTGGTCACCGCCTACGCGGCGAGTACCTCGGCGTTGGTCGCGATCCTGTCGGAGCTGTCCCGGCAGGTCGAGGCGCTGGCCGAGCAGGTGGGTGCGGGTTTTGGCCGGCACCCGGACGTTGAGATCTACCTGAGCCAGCCCGGGCTCGGACAGATCCTCGGTGCCCGGGTGCTTGCCGAGTTCGGCGACGACCCCAAGCGTTACGCCGATTCCAGGGCCCGGAAGAACTACTCCGGGATGGCCCCGGTGACCAAGACGTCCGGGAAAAGCCGGGTCGTGCTCGCCCGGCACACCCGAAACCGACGCTTGGCAGATGCGTTGTACCAGCAGGCGTTCAGCGCACTCACCACATCGCCCGGCGCTCGCGCGTACTACGACGCGCACCGAGCCCGCGGCAACACCCACCACCAAGCCCTCCGCGCCCTGGGCAACCGCCTTGTCGGGATCCTCGACGGCTGCCTTCGGCACCACACGAGATACGACGAGCAGATTGCCTGGCGCATCCTGACCGCGGCAGCCGCTTGACAAGTTGCAGCCGTGGGATATCTAGCCCGGGCACCGCGACGATGGTCGGGGATGGGTCAATGCGCCTGCTCGCGGACTCGTCGGTAGCACTCATAGATCACCCGCGATCCGAAGGTCCTGGTGTCAACTAAATCCAGCGTGATCTCACGGGTGACCGGCGGCAGGAAGGGCGTCCCGCCACCCACAACGACCGGATTCCGGAACATGCGCAGCTCATCGACGAGGTCGAGTTCGATCGCTGCGGCGGCCAGGCCGGCGCCGCCGATCGAGATGTGCTTGTCGGTCGCGTGGAGTGCCGCGGCGACCTCCTCGGCGATCGATCCCTCGGCCAGCCGTGCGTTGCCCTGAACACTGTCGAGTGTGCGGCTGAAGACGACCTTCGGGATCGCAGACCAGATGTCGGCGAACGCCGCCCCGTCCTCGTCGTCGCGCATCGACGGGTCCGTCTCCCACGGCAGCATCGTCTCGTAGAGCCTGCGGCCGCACAGATGGACGCCAAGTTCACGTATCTCGTCGGTATGGAACCGGAATTGCTCCTCGTTGGGGACCGACCACCCGAACCCGCCGGCGCGGTCGGCGATGAACCCGTCCGCCGACACGCTCATCGAATAGATCAACATCATTCACGCCCGTCCCGGGCGGGGGACGGACATGGCCGCGACGAATTGTCCTGATGAGGCTGACATCGGCGATCTCCGTTTCTGTGCAGGCGGCCGGACCGGGGCCGGGACAGATCATCCGGCGGCACGACCATAGCGCGACGTTCACATGGCCCGTCGCTGGGCGATGTGCGCTCCGAGCGGGCGGTGGTCGGCCGATCGTCGGGAATGGATCGCGGTCACGATCAGGCCGAGACCGTTCAGGCGTCGCGTCAGCTCGGCTGCCGACCACCACCAGGCCGAAAACCAGGTGAGCACGCCGCCAAGTGATCCGTCTTTGACACCGAGGTCATCGAAGGCGCCGGTCCGGAACGTCGCATTCGGGAAGTTCCGGTGTGCCATTTCGACGAAGCTCGTGGTCGGGTCGATACCGATCGCGTCGATGCCCACGTCATTCAGCAGAGCCGTCCATTGTCCTGGGCCACATCCTGCATCCACCAGCGGACCGGCCACGGAGTCGGCCCACTGCAGGACAAACTCGCGGTCGTCCGGATGCAGGGCATCCACCGACCCGAACAGGGCGGCGTACTCGTCCGCCCGTGCGGCGTAGGCGTCGAAAACCCGGGTGTCAGCCACACCGGCAGCCTAGGAGAGCATTTGGCTCACCGTGGCATGCCGCCCCGAGGTCTGGAGCGCCGGATGATCGGAATTATCGGGATGAAGATCATCAACCGCGGCATACCTGTTAGGCGCGCGGCATTCGCGGGAATTGTGAGAACAGGTCGCTGTGTTCCCATGCCCCGCGTCCTAGGCCCGCGCGGTACAACAGCGCGCCGCCGGGCCGCCCCCACAACCGGTGCGGCCGCGACCCGGCACGGTCGTCGGCTCTGGGTGATACAAGTGCCACCATGATCCTGCCGAAGGTCCGCGACCCTCGCTTCGTGACGATCCGCCGCGGTGGGACCCTTACCGACGCGGATCACCATCACCTCGCGCTCTGGGCCGCGACGTGCGCAGAACACGTCCTGCACCTTTTCGAATCGGCTCGTCCGGCGGATCCCCGGCCGCGTCAGGCGATCGAGCACGCCCGCGCCTGGGTACGCGGCGAGGTCACGATGACCCAAGCCCGCGCGGCCGGCGGCCATGCGATGGGGGCGGCCAGGGACTTGCGGGGTGCCGAACGGCATGCCGCCTATGCAGCGGGCCAGGCCGGTGCGGTTGCGCACGTTGCCGCGCACGAACTCGGCGCGGCTGCCTACGCGATCAAGGCCGTACGGGCGGCGGCGGACGGCGATGTCGAGCCTGCAGGACGACGTGAGTGCCACTGGCAGCGTGACCAGCTTCCGGTGGCGATCCGTGAACTGGTGTTGGACGACCAGCGGCTGCGCAACGACATCTGTTGGTCGGTGTTCGACTGCTGAGATCCACTCCGACCGACGGCTCCGCTCAGTGCGCGGCGTCGAACGCTTCCTGGATCGACTTCGAGATCCGGCCGCGGTTGGAAATCTCGAACCCGTTGCTGCGTGCCCATTCCCGGACGGCCTGCGTCTGGTCGCGGCTCGGCCGGGCCACGGGCGCCTTTGCGCCACGCTTCACCGGGCGGGCCTTGACGGGCTTGACCGGCGACGCCGCGTCCACGAACTTCGCCAGCTTCGCGCGGAGACGCTCTGCATTGGCGGCGCTGAGATCGATTTCGTAGTCGGTGCCGTCGAGGTTGAACGTCACCCTGCTGACGTCGTCCTCGGAACCGTCGAGGTCGTCGGCCAGGTAGGTGCGGGTGATGAGAGCCATGCCCGCGACCGTACCTTTGTCGCCGATATGTCAGGCACTCAATGGCGGAGTGTCGGGAGCTTTCCTGGCGTATATCTCGCAGCAGGAACGTCCCCTTCGCGGTGGACCGCCGACATGACGGCGAGAACCGTTGCCCACAGCGAGTCGCAAGCGGCCGAATGCCTCGGCTCCGTGCGACTAGGCTCTGCCGATTGTGATTCGACTGGCCGAGTTGGTGGCCCCGTCCCGATTGGGCGTCGGGTTCCGCTGGCTGTTGCCGTCATCGTGGCTGACGAACCTGGGCGACGGGTTCGCACTGGCGGCGGGTCCATTGCTGGTGGCGTCACTCACCGACGACGCATTCCTGGTCGCGTTGGCGGCGACGTTCCAGTGGTTGCCGCCGCTGCTCTTCGCGCCGATTGCGGGTGCCGTGACTGACCGGCACAACAGGCTCCGGATTGTCGTGCTGGTCAACCTTGCGCGGGTCGGCATGCTGGCCGTGCTCGTGCTCGTGCTCGCGATCGTCACCGGCAGAGGATCCATTGGGGTCGTGCTGGCGGCGCTGTTCCTGCTGTCCACCGCCGAGGTCTTCGCCGATACCAGCACCCAGACCCTGCTGCCGATGCTCGTGGCCCGAGACGACCTGGCAATCGCCAATTCTCGGCTCCAGACGGGCATGATCACCTTCAATCAACTGGCCGGCCCGCCGCTGGGTGCGGCGCTGTTCGTCATCGGGTCGGCGTGGCCGTTCGGTGCGGAGGCGCTGGTCGTGGGGCTGGGCGCGGTCCTGGTCTCCCGGGTTGTGCTGCCGGCGAATTCCGTTGCCGAGCGCCGGGACAGCCCGCCTGCACCACGACATCGCGGAAGGCTTCCGTTGGGTGGTTCATCACCCGGCGGTGCGGACCTTGGTGCTGACGATCTTCATCTTCAACATCACCTTCGGCGCGGCGTGGTCCGTCCTGGTGCTGTACGCCTCTCAACGGCTGGGGCTCGGCGACATCGGATTCGGTCTGCTGACCACCGTGATGGCGGCCGGTGGTCTGCTGGGTACGGCAAGCTACGGCTGCATCACCCGCCGGGTCAGCCTGGGCAACATCATGCGCGCCGGGCTCATCGTCGAGACGCTGACTCATCTGGCGCTGGCGCTGACCACCACCGCATGGGTCGCGGTGCCGGTCTTCCTGGCGTTCGGCGCACACGCCTTCATCTGGGGCACCACCTCGATCACCATTCGTCAGCGGGTGGTGCCGACGCATCTGCAGGGCCGGGTGGGCAGCGTGAACATGGTCGGCACGTATGGCGGCCTGGTGATCGGCTCGGGGATCGGCGGTGTGCTCGCCCAGCATTACGGTGTCACCGCGCCGTTCTGGTTCGCCTTCGTCGGTTCGGCCGTCTTCGTGGTGGTCATCTGGCGTCAGCTGAGCCATATCGCCCATGAGGATCGGCGGCCGAGCCGGTGACGGCGCCCGGTCATACATCGCTCGGCCACAGGTGAACCGTCGCGGCAGGTAGCGTCTCCAGGCGTGCAGGCTGGGGCGAACGCGCGAACAACCACCGGGAGTCGGGCAGTCTTTCTCGATTTCGACGGGACCTACGCGGACCACGGAGTCGTACCGGACGGCCACGTCCGGGCGGTGCGTGCGGTGCGCGCAGCGGGCCACCGGGTCTTCCTGTGCACCGGACGGCCGCGCTCGATGATCGATCCGGCCGTGCTGGCCGAGTTGGACGGGTTCGTCGCGGCGGCCGGCGGCTACGTCGAGATCGACGGAAAAGTGTTGACAGATCACCGATTCCCCCGGGATTTGGCTGCGCAGGTGGTGTCCCTCCTGGACGAGCATGACGTCGCGTACCTGCTGGAGGCACCCGAGGCGGTGTACGGCCCGCTCGGCGTCGACCGGCGTCTGGCTGCCCTGTTGCTCGTACACCTGCGGTCCGCCGATCAGCCGGAGCGGGAAGGACCACGGGACATCCTGGACGTGCTGCGCATGTCGGACGACCTGACCGGCGCTTCCTTCAGCAAGATCACCTGCTTCGAATCCCCGGCACCCGTCACAACCATCGCCGAACAGATCGGACCCGAGATCGGTGCGCTGCCCAGCTCGATCCCAGATATGGGAGATTCCGCAGGCGAGCTCTACCTGTCCCGCATCAACAAAGCACTCGGGATTCAAACGGTCATCGATCACTTCGGAATCGGGCGGGACGATGTCGTCGCGGTCGGGGACGGACTGAACGACATCGAGATGTTGCAATTCGCCGGTACGCCCGTCGCGATCGAGGGGAGCGATCCACGGGTGATGACCGTGGCCGACCATATCGCCGCGGGACCACATCAGGAGGGCCTTGTTCCGCTTTTCGCCCAGCTCGGATTGATCGATGCGGCCCCACGCCAAAGCTCGCGATAGCGGCCCGGTGGTCTGTTCCGGTTCAACGCCATTACCCGCTTCGAGCTCGCACCAAGGCTCTGCAGTCGTCGATCACCCCGTACAGCGCAGCCTGATTCGCGGCTGCCGATCACTGTCGCGAGATCGCCACCATGGCGACCTGTTCGGGGTCGATCAGGTGGGAGTGATCGTCGTCGCCGACGTCGATCTGAACGACATCGATGCGTCCGTTGAACCGGCTGGCACCGGCGTAGTCAGGGCTGACGGGCATGCCGTAGTCGTCGCCGATATCCGTGGTTTCATCCGCGGAGAAGATCAGCGGCTGTGTCATATCGACCCGGCCGGTGCCGACACCGGTGCCGTCGTAGTACAGCGTGACGGTGCCGCCCTTTGCGAGGCCACCGCCGTCGTAGGCGAACTCGGCGCGGACCTGGTGCTTTCCGGCCGAAAGGTCCTCAGTCGCCTCGGTGACGAATTCCTGCATGCCCAGGACGTTGTAGACAAATTTGACCCGGTTCTGTTTGAGATAGAACGCCCAGCCACCGAACCGACCGCCCTGAGCGATCAGCACGCCGCTCGAGGGATCGTCGGAGGTCGTGTGGATGGACGCGGTCACACTGAACGACCGGTTCTTGATGTCGATGACGCTGCCTTCGCTGAGCCGTTTCATCCCAGCGAACAACACCTGGCTGGTGCCGGTGATCAGCTGCGGTCGGCCGGCGATGGTCGCGTTGAGCCTCTCGAACCGGCGGTCGTCGATCGGCAGCACGTTGTACTTGACAGCTTCGATCAGCCAGAGCCGTTGCAGTTTGGCGAGCCGCTCCGGCTGCTCCGCAGCAAGGTCCCTGGCCTGGGACCAGTCGGCGCTGCCGTCGTAGAGCTCCCACACGTCATCGTCCAACGCGGGCACCGCCGCCGCAGGCAACCAGGGAATGCTGTGCTGGGTGACGGCGCTCCAGCCCTTGAAATAGATGCCCCGATTGCCGGCCATCTCGAAGTACTGCAGGTCGTGACGTTCTGGGGCATCCTGCGCCTCGAAGGTGTACACCATGCTGGTGCCCTCGATCGGCGATTGCTGCACACCGTTGACGAAGTCCGGCTCTGGGAGGCCCGCCGCCTCGAGAATGGTTGGAGCAACGTCGATGACGTGGCAGAACTGTGACCGGAGCGCACCCTTGGCGGTGATCCCGGCGGGCCAGTGCACGATGGTGCCGTTGCGGGTGCCACCCCAGTGCGAGGCGACCTGCTTGGTCCACTGGTACGGGGTGCACATCGCCCACGCCCAGCCCACGGCGTAGTGGTTGTAGGCGTCCACGGTGCCGAGTTTGTCTTTCACCGATTCCATGAATTCGGGTGTCTCGATGGCGGACATGCCGTTGAAATTCGCCATTTCGTTGAACGCGCCGTTGACCGTGCCCTCGGCGGACGCACCGTTGTCACCGATGATGTAGTACACCAGTGTGTTGTCCAGGGCGCCGATGCTCTCGACGGTGTCAATCAGCCGTCCGACGTGGTAATCGGTGTGTTCCAGGAACCCGGCGTAGATCTCCATCTGCCGTTCAAGCACAGGTTTGAGTGAGTCGTCCATGTCTGCCCAGGCCGGGATCTCCTGCGGCCGCGTAGTCAGTTCAGCGTCCTGGGGCACGACCCCGAGCTGTTTCTGCCGGGCGATGATGGCTTCGCGCTCCGCGTCCCATCCCGCGGCGAACTTGCCCGCGTATTTGTCGGCCCATTCCAGCGGCACGTGGTGCGGGGCGTGCGTGGCACCCGGGGCGAAGTAGACGAAGAAGGGCTTCTCCGGGGCAAGCGCCTTCTGGGTGCGGATCCAGTCAATGGCCTGGTCGGTCAAGTCCTCTGTCAGGTGGTATCCCTGCTCCGGGGTCTTCTCCGGCTCGATCGGAGCCGTCCCGTCGTAAAGGGCGGGGTAGTACTGATTGTTCTCGCCGCCGATGAAGCCGTAGAAGTGTTCGAACCCACCACCACCCGTCGGCCACGCGTCGAACGGGCCGATCGGCGAGGTCTGCCACGGCGGCACCTCGTGGCACTTGCCGAACTGGGCGGTCGAGTAGCCGTTGAGTTTCAGTGTCATCGCCAACGCGGCTTTTGTGTTGGGTCGTACGCCGCTCGAACCAGGTGCCGCCGTCGCTGTCTCGGTAATCAGGCCCATCCCGACGGAGTGGTGATTGCGGCCGCTGAGCAACGCCGCACGGGTCGGCGCGCACAGTGCGGTCGTGTGGAAACGGTTGTAAGTCAGCCCGCCGCCCTGCAACCGTTCCGCCGTAGGCATCTGCGCGGGCCCACCGAACGGACTGCCGGCGCCGTACCCCACGTCGTCGAGCAGGACGATCAGGACGTTGGGCGCTCCCTCGGGTGGCAGCAGGGGCTCGATCGGAGGGAACGTGGTGTCAGGGTCTTTCGCGTCGTACGTGGTCAGTCCCAGGTGTTGGCGATCTGGAATAGGCAGACTTCCTCGACGCGCACCCAAACGATCCACCATCACGGCTCCTCCACCTCGATCAACTCCGGATAACTGTGCCCGACCACCCGGACCCGCGGATGACACAAAGAGGATGAGACCACCAGCCCGCACCGGCGAAGTTCGGTCGCACGCGACCCGGCTGACGATGCGGACGCGCGGCGCGGTCGCCGCTGCTGTCAGGACCGGGGAATCAACCTCGTCGTCTCGGACTGAATGCGGTTCCCTCCCGCGGAACGACCAGGTCCGGCTGAGCGGGCGGTTTCGCGGCGGGTGCGGTTTCCGGGGAGCGAACAATGGCAACCAGTGCGGCCAGCGCCCAGAGCGCGAGATAGGCAGGGACGGCCGCCGGGGGAGCATGACGGCTCAGCAGGGTGGCCACCAGCGGTGCGGTGCCGCCGACGACAGCACTGCTGATCCCGTAGGCCAGTCCGACACCGGTGGCCCGGAACTCGGTCCGGAATTGCTCGGCGAGGAACGCCGGCAAGACGAACGCCCCGATGACGGTCCCGATGATCACGCTCCCGGCGAGGCCGGCCAGCATCGACCCGCTGCTCATCCACCAGTACAGCGGCACGGCAGCAATGGCGAGTGCCCCGGCAGCGGCAATCAGCACCGGCCGCCGGCCGATCGAGTCCGACACTCGGCCGAACACAGGGGCGGTCACAGCAATGGCCAGCAACCCGGCCAGTGCTGCGACCAGTGCGGCCGCCAGCGACGTTGCACCGGTTCCGGTCAGGTAACTCGGCAGGAACAGGAACCACACCGTGAACGACGCGCTGTAGGACCCCGAGATGAGGAAGCACCGCCGCACCGTCGGAAGATTCCCGATCAGCACGTGCAGCGGGCGAATGGCGTGTTCCGCAGCGCGGAAGACCGGCGATTCCACCTGACGGCTGCGCAGGTACACGCCGACGGCGCCGAGCGGCAGTGCCAACAGAAATGGAATCCGCCATCCCCAGGACTGCAAGTCGGTCGGATCGAGCAGTGCGGCGAGGACAGCGGAGATGCCGATCCCCGCCGCGAATCCCGCGGCCACCGTCGCGACGTACCACTGGCCGTATCGCCCGCGTTCGCCAGGGGTGCTCGTCTCCGTCAGGTAGGCGACCGATACGGCGATCTCGCCGCCGGCCGAGAATGCCTGCAACGCCCGCAGAGCGAGCAGGCACAGCGGTGCGGCGACGCCGATCACCGCCCACGGGGGCAGCGCGCCGATCGCCGCCGTGGCGGCCGACATCAGCAGGATTGTCGCTGCAAGGGTGTGGCGCCGGCCCGATCGGTCGGCCCGCATCCCGATGAGCAACGAACCGATCGGCCGGAACAGGCAGGAGACGGCCAAGACGGCGAACACCGTGAGGAATCCGTCCCACCCCCCGGGCGTCAGCACCACGGACAACACGGTCGCGAGGCCGGTGTACAGCGCGAAGTCGTACCACTCGATGACGTTGCCCAGGCACGCAACCACGCGTGCACGCTTCCCGCCGTCAGGCGGAACTATCTGTGGCGATGCTTCCGCAGTCACTACGCGAGCGTAACGATCAGGTGACATCCGGACAATCTGCAATTCCGCTCGCCGTCAGTACCGATCCGAAAAGACGCTTTCTCATCATTGTCCGTTTGACTCATCCTGTGTGGCAGCCACTTTGCATCCGGCGCGGCAACTCGGGCGGTAGTACTGCGGTCCCACCTCGGATGTTCATCGAGGGTCGGATCTCCGTTCCAGTTCCGTTCTTGCCGAGAGGTCCTCGCCATGACCATGTCCCGCCGCCGTTTTCTGTTCGGTTCCGTCGGATCCGTCGCAGCGCTCGGGTTGGCCGCCTGCTCGTCCGGCGACACCGGGATGGGCGGCAACAACGCCGACAGTGGCGGCTCGGCGTCGGCCGCCCCGGCCGAACTCGGCGCGAAGGCCGACACCGGTCCCGTGACCGGGACGATCTCCTTCGCATTCTGGGGCGGCAGCGCCGCCGAACAGGCGGGCTTCGAATACGCCAAGTCGATCTTCGAGAAAGAGAACCCGGGCGCCACCGTCAACCTGAAGGTCTCGCCCTACGACGGGTTCTACTCCGGCGTCGACCGCAGCATCCAGGCGGGCAGCGCGCCCGACGTCTTCCGGGTGGACTACACGACGTTCGGGCGCTACGCATCCAAGAAGGTGCTGCTCGACATGTCGCCGTACTACACCCAGGAGGAAGTGGACGAGTTCATTCCCTCTTTCTGGAATGCGATCTCGGTCGACGGCGCGCCGTACGGGGTGCCGCATCAGACGGATACGTCGGCGATCATCTTCGACGTCGCGGCACTGGAGAAAGCCGGGATCAGCAGCGTGCCGACCACGCTGGAGACAGCGTGGACGTGGGACGAATTCGGCGAGGTGGCGCAAAAGCTCCGCGGAAGCCTCGGCGGCAATCAATTCCCCTTCGCGTACAACTGGACCCAGGCCGGCGCCTACCGCTGGCTGTCCTGGCTGTACCAGGCGGGCGGCACCCTGCTGAACGCCGATCTGCGCTCGGCGGCGATCCCGAGCGAACCGGCTACCACGGCACTCGATTTCACCAAGAGCTTCTTCACCCAGAAGTGGGTCCCGGACACCAACACCATCCAGGGCACCCGCTACTCCGATGATTTCTTCCTCAAGCAGACCACCGTCATGTCGTTCATCGGCGACTTCTCGATTCCGGCGGTTGCGGACAAGGCGCAGGGGTACAAGGCCGAATGGGGAGCAACCTTCATGCCCCGGAACGCCGGTGCGGCCTCCGACCTCGGTGGCAATTCCATCGTCGCCTACGCAAAGACCGAGCAGGCCGACACCGCGGCGGCTTTCGTCAAACTGATGGGCCGCGAAGACGTCATGAAGTATTTCTGTGCCAATGCAATGGAGTTGCCGACGCGCAAGCGGCTGGCCGACACCGGGATCGACTTCGTGTACGTCCCCGACAAGATGGCTGTCTTCTCGCAGCAGGCGACCACGGTGTCGGAACAGGTGGTGGCATCAACGGTGACCCCCGCCTTCAACGACATCAACACGGCCCTGCAGGCCCAGCTCGAGTCGGCGTTCAAGGGCGCATCGACAGCGGAATCGCTGGAGAAGCTGGCTGCAGCGGTCAACTCGGCTGTCGGGGCCTGACAGAATGACGGTTCTCACCCGCCGAGCGAAGGGTGAAGGCCGGGCGGCTCTGGGGTTCCTGGCGCCCAACCTGATCATGATCACGCTGTTCCTGTTGGTGCCGTTGGGATACGCGTTCGTCATCAGCACGCAGCGCTACGAATCGCTGGGGGATCCGGTCAACATCGGGCCGGCGAATTTCATCGGGTTGCTCAACGACGCATTGTTCTGGCGATCAATCCTGAACACTGTGGTGTTCACGATCTGCACCGTACCGGTGGGGATGGCCGCGGGGTTGGCCGTCGCCGTCCTGCTCAATTCGGTCGTCCCCGCGCGGGCGTTCGTCCGGTCCGCGGTGTTCCTGCCGCTGGTCATCGCCGGGGTCAGCGTCGGGATGCTCGGGGCGTGGATCTTCGACCAGTACGACGGGTTCGTGAACAATCTGCTCCGCGTGTTCGGAATCCAGGGGCCGGACTGGCAGTCCAGCCCCGGCTGGGCGATGGTCGCCGTCGTGCTGGTCACGCTGTGGATCCGGATCGGCTTCGACATGATCATCTATCTGGCCGGTCTGCAGGCCATCGATCCGCAGCTCTACGAGGCGGCCCAGCTGGACGGTGCGACAGGCTGGCGCCGGTTCACCTCGTTGACCTGGCCGCTGCTGGGGCCGTCGACGTTCTTCCTGCTCATCATGAATCTCATCTACTCGTTCCAGGTCTTCGACACCGTCTTCGCCATGACCAGCGGCGGGCCTGACAACGCGACCACCATGCTGGTGACCTACGCGTACCGCACCGGTTTCGACGAGCACGGTCCGGGACAGCTGGGGTATGCAGCGGCGGTCGGTGTCGTCATTTTCGCGATCACCATGCTGATCACGACGATGCAGTGGCGGTACAGCAGAAGTAGGGACCAGGTGGGCTGAGTGAGCGCGATTCCATCCTTTCCCTCCGTCACCGGTAGCGATACGCCGCCGCGACGAGCGGAGGACTCTCAGCAGCGAACCGTCGTGGCCCGGGGTCGTCGCCGGCGGCACTCGGCCGGCTACTGGGTGCGGTTCGGCGTTGCCATGCTACTGGCGGTGGTCATGCTGTTCCCGTTCTACTGGATGGTGCAGACCGCGTTCTCCACCCGGGATGCGTTGTACGCGCCGGGACTGCACCTGTGGCCGACCGAGTTCACCTTCGAGAACTTCACCGAGCCGTTCACCCGTTATCCGGTGGGGCAGTGGTTCCGCAATTCACTGCTGATCGCGACCGTGACCACCGCCATCACCGTGGTGATCAACCTGCTGGCCGGCTACGCGTTCGCGAAGATGAACTTCCGGTTTCAGGGCCTGCTGTTCCTGGTCTTGTTGTCCACGATGATGATCCCGGTGCAGGCGATCATGGTGCCGCAGTTCAGGCTGATCGCGACAGTCGGCCTGTACGGCAACATCTGGGCGGTCATCCTGCCGACGGCGGCGGCCGCGTTCGGGATCTTCCTCGCTCGACAGTTCTTCCTGGCGATCCCGGACGAGTTGCTCGAGGCGGCCCGGGTCGATGGTGCCGGACGGATCCGGACCTTCGTGAGCATCGTGCTCCCGCTCAGCAAACCGTTGATCGCGACGCTGACCCTGTTGACCTTCATGGGGGTGTGGAACGACTTCGCCTGGCCGCTGATCGTCTTCTTCGGCAACGAACAGGCCTTCACCCTGCCCATCGGGTTGGTCACCGACTTCCGCGGTCAGTACTCCGCCAACTACGGCGCCATCATGGCGCTCACCTTGGTGATGGTGACTCCGATGGTGGTGCTGTTCCTGCTCTTCCAGCGCTACTTCGTCCAGGGACTGGCGCGGACCGGGATCCGCTGACGATCAGAGATCAGCCGCCGAGGCCGCGCGGAAGTGCACGTCCGGCAGGCTCTCCTGCCACACCGTGGTCAGCTCACCGAGGGTGGCGTCGTCGATCTCGCCATTGATCCGCAGCCGGGCCAGTCCCCCGTCGGGAAAGACGTCCAGCCGAACGTGGGTCACCGGAAGTGTGCTGGCGGAACCGAAGAAGTGCCGGGTGTCCGGCTGCAGCCTGGTCTTCGGCACGATCTGAACCCAGGCAGCGGCGTCATCGAGATCCGCTGCGGTGGCGTCGATCCCGTACAGCGCGGCCCAACCGGCCGAATTGCCGATGAAGTACGAGGTGTCGATCTCCACCCGCCGGATCGAACCCCTCGCGGCCAGTCGGACCGTCACATGGTCGTTGCCGTTGTCGCGTCGCCGTGCGTTCTCCCAGCCGTCGCCCATGATCCGCGCCCGGTCGGGTCGCAGGATGTTCAAGGGGGATGAGTAGAACATGTTCGAGCAGTCGACGACCGTTCCGCCGTTCTCCAGGCCGGCCAGGTCGATGGTGCCGGTCAACAGCCGCGGATCGGGCAGCGGATCGCCGTGCACCCGGAACCGTGCCACTCCGCCGTCCGGGTAGATCGTCAGCCGGACGTGGGTGTAGCGGTGCCGGTCGCTGACGTCTAACGGATTCTCGCTGTCTCCCTTGACCTCCGACTTCTCGACCAGGGTGACCCAGCCGGCGGATTCCAATTCGGAGACGGTGGGGAACCCTTCGATGCTGGTCGCCTCGACGGAGATGTGCGGCGGGTAATTGCCCTTGAACCACGCCGTGTCGACGACGACGCCGTGGATGATGCCGGGAACGCCGAGCCGGACGATCGCGTAGTCGAACCCCGCCTCGCGCCGCCGCCGGGTCTCCCAGCCGTCGTAGATCTTGCCCTTGTGCCCGAAGCTCTCTGTCGAGAACACCGCCGGTTCCGGCTTGATCAGGTTCTCCCGCTCGGCGAAGAGTTCGTCGTTGGCGTACACCACACTGCCGGCCAGGGTTCGGGATGCCAGATCGGGTAGCGGGCGGAAGTCGTTGGTCCTCATGCGTCTCCTCTGCTCAGGAGACGGCCGCGGCGGTCTCCGTTCGTCTCGACATCGGCACTGATGTCGGTTCCACGGAGCCAGGTGCGACGCACCCGCCCCGTGAGCGTTCGGCCGGCGTACGGCGTCACGGCGTTCTTGTGGTACAGCAATTCCGGGTCGACCACCATCTTCTCGTCGGGGGCGAAGACCGCGAAGTCCGCGTCGTTCCCCACCGCGATCACGCCCTTGTGCGTCAGGCCGGCCTGGGCGGCGGGGTGTTCGGCCATCCACCGGATCACATCTGTCAGCCGGTGACCGCGCGTGCGGGCCTCGGTCCAGACGGCCGGCAGTCCCAGCTGCAGGGACGAGATCCCGCCCCATGCCTCGGCGAAGTCGCCCAGGTCAAGCCGCTTGAGTTCGGGGGTGCAGGGCGAATGGTCGGACACGATGCAGTCAATGGTCCCGTCGGCCACGGCGGCCCACAGCTCGTCCCGGTTGGCCGCCTCCCGGATCGGCGGGCAGCACTTGAATTGGGTTGCGCCGTCGGGGATCTCCTCGGCAGCGAAGATCAGGTAGTGCGGGCACACCTCCACCGTCAACCGCAGGCCGTCCCGCCGGGCGGACCGGATCATCGGCATCGCGTCGGCCGAGGACACGTGCAGGATGTGCAACCGGCAGCCGGTCCACCGGGCGGCCTCGATCGCTTCCGCGATGGCCAGGTTCTCCACTCCGCGCGGCCGGGAGGCCAGGAACCCGCCGTACTCACGTCCCGCGGCGGCCGGTGCGTGTTCCAGCGCGTGCCCGTCTTCGGCGTGCACGATCATCAATCCGTCGAAGGTCGCCACCTCGCGCAGCGCCGCGACGAATTGCCCGGATTCCAGTTGCGGGAATTCCTCGACTCCGGAATCGGCCAGGAAACACTTGAATCCGAAGACCCCGGCGTTGTGCAGCGGGCGCAGGTCACCGACATTGCCTGGAATGGCACCGCCCCAGAAGCCGACATCGATGAAGCAGTTGTCCTGCGCAGCCTTGCGTTTCACCTCCAGTGCGGCGACGTCGACGGTCGGCGGCAGGCTGTTCAACGGCATGTCGATGATGGTCGTCACCCCGCCCGCAGCCGCGGCCCTGGTGGCGCTGACGAAGCCCTCCCATTCGGTGCGTCCGGGGTCGTTGACGTGCACATGGGTGTCGACCAGGCCGGGGAGCAGAACCTCATCCGCATCCAGCCGCAGCACCTGCCTGCCCGCGAGATCGGAACCGGATGGCTCGACGGCTGCGATCACGCCGTTCCGCACCCCAACGGTGCAACCGATTTCCTGCCCGCCGACCATGGCGCGCCGCGCATGGATCACCAGGTCGTAGGTGCCGGTCATCTTCCTCCCGCCCTTCTTGATGCTTGCAGTTGATCGGCTGCGACGGCCTCGGCGAGCCGCTCCAGCAGCGGCCCGGCGTCGCTCATGCAGCGCGCCGGGTCCGGTTCGATGTCGAGAAGGCTGTAGGCGGCAACGATGCCGGCCGCGCGAAGTTGCTCGCCAGACAGCAGGTTCCGCCCGCAGACCGCCACCACCGGGACGCCGGCGGCAGCCGCCGCCGTCGCCACTCCCGCCGGAGCCTTGCCGTGCAGGGTCTGTTCGTCCAGGGAGCCCTCACCGGTGATGACGAGCTCCGCTCCCCGCAGCTGATCGTGGAAGCCGACCAGGTCGAGCACCAGGTCGATCCCGGGGCGCAGCGACGCGCCGAGCAACGCCAGCGCCGCGAACCCGACCCCGCCCGCCGCGCCGGCCCCTGGGGAATTGCGAAGATCGGAACCGGTGGCCGCTGCGACGGCATCAGCCCAATGACCCACCGCGGCATCGAGCACGACGACGTCCTGACCGTGCGCCCCCTTCTGCGGGCCGTACACCGCGGCTGCGCCCCGGGGGCCGGTGAGCGGGTTGTCCACATCGCACGCCACCACGATCTCGGCGCCGGCCAGACCGGGATGCAACGCACTGAGATCGATCCGATCGAGGTCGGCGAGTGCGGCTCCACCCTCGGCGATCTCCCGACCGTCAGCGCCGAACAGCCTGGCGCCGAGGGCGCGGGCCATGCCGGCCCCGCCGTCGGTCCCCGCGCTGCCGCCGATGCCGACCACGACGCGCCGGCAGCCGGCGTCCAGTGCCGCGGCAATGACCTCGCCGGTACCCCTCGAACCGGCGGTCAGCGGGGCGAGCCGTCCACCGGGTAACTGCGACAGCCCGCACACATCCGCGAGTTCCACCACCGCAACGTCACCGAGCCTGGCGTAACAGGTGTCGACCCGTTCACCGGTCGGCCCGGCCGCTGACACCGGGACCCGCAGGTACCCGGCCGCGAGCGCGGCCGCGAGAGTGCCGTCACCCCCGTCGGCCACCGGAACCACGACGACATCGAGGTCCGGCAGCACCCGCAGCAGCCCGCTGCCGACGGCCGCCCCGACCTGGGCGGCGGTCAGTGAACCCTTGAACTTGTCCGAGGCGATCAGGACACGTCTGCCACCGGTGGGCAGGCCTGTGCTGCTGCCCGGGGTGTGCGCTGCCTCGCTGCGGGCGCTGGGGACGGAGGTCATCGATCAGCTCAGTCCAGCATGGAGATCGCGGTGGGGGCGTGCTCGCCGCGCTCGGCCAGTTCTTCGAACTCCACGACGTTCGCGATGTCGGCGCCGCCCATGGAGATGTTGGTGACGCGCTCCAGGATGACCTCGACGACGACCGGAACCCGGAACTCGTGCATCATCGCCTTCGCCTTCTCCAGTGCCGGCGCGATCTGGTCCGGCTCGAACACCCGGATCGCCTTGCAGCCCAGGCCCTCGGCCACCTTGACGTGGTCGACGCCGTAGCCACCCAGCTCGGGGGAGTTGACGTTCTCGAACGACAGTTGCACCTGGAAGTCCATCTCGAAACCGCGCTGCGACTGCCGGATCAGGCCCAGGTAGGCATTGTTCACCACGACATGGATGTACGGCCGCTGGAATTGCGCCCCGACCGCCAGTTCTTCGATCATGAACTGGAAGTCGTAGTCGCCGGACAGCGCCACGACGGTCGCGTCAGGGTCGGCGGTGGCCACCCCGAGAGCGGCGGGCAGGGTCCAGCCCAGCGGTCCGGCCTGTCCGCAGTTGATCCAATTCCGGGGATGGAACACGTGCAGGAACTGCGCGCCGGCGATCTGCGACAGCCCGATGGTGCTCACGTAGCGGGTGCTCTCGTCGAACGCCTTGTTCATCTCCTCGTACACCCGCTGCGGCTTGATCGGCACGTTCTCGAAGTGGGTGCGGCGCTGCAGGGTGCTCTTCCGGACCTGACATTCCTTGGCCCACACTCCGTAATCCGGCAGCTCGCGGGCCTCGCTCCGTTCGCGGGCCACCTGAACGAACAGTTCCAACGCCGCCACGGCGTCCGAGACGATGCCGTAGTCGGGGGCGAAGACCCGGCCGATCTGGGTCGGCTCGATGTCCACGTGGACGAACGTGCGGCCCTTGGTGTAGACGTCCAGGGCGCCGGTATGCCGGTTGGCCCAACGGTTTCCGATACCCAGCACGAAGTCGGACTCGAGCATCGTGGCATTGCCGTAGCGGTGCGAGGTCTGCAGACCGACCATGCCGGCCATCAGCGGGTGGTTGTCCGGGATGGCGCCCCAGCCCATCAGGGTGGGGATGACCGGGACCCCGGTCAGCTCTGCGAACTCGACCAGCAGTTCGGCGGCGTCGGCGTTGATGATGCCGCCACCGGCGACGATGAGCGGGCGTTCCGCGGCAGCCAGCAGGTCGAGGGCCTTCTCCACCTGGGCCCGGCTCGCGGCCGGCTTGTAGACCGGAAGTGGCTGGTAGGTGTCCGGGTCGAATTCGATCTCGGTCATCTGGACGTCCATCGGCAGGTCGATCAGTACCGGCCCGGGACGGCCCGATCGCATCAGGTGGAACGCCTGCTGGAACGCCCCG
Organism: Nakamurella sp. GG22; assembly: GCF_052976845.2. NCBI lineage: Bacteria > Bacillati > Actinomycetota > Actinomycetes > Nakamurellales > Nakamurellaceae > Nakamurella > Nakamurella sp. GG22. The sequence continues at coordinate 159,561 of NZ_JBRIIO020000005.1, forward strand.
GGGACCTGAGCGGGCTCCAGCACGGTCATCGCCATCTTGGTGACCGAGGAGGCGATGGCGGCAATATCGATCGCCTGGAAGTCCTCCTTGTGCAGTCGGGAGACAGGTGCCTGCCCGGTGATGCACAGGATCGGGATGGAATCCGCGGACGCGGAGTACAGCCCGGTGATCATGTCGGTGCCGGCCGGCCCAGACGTGCCGATGCACACCCCGATGTTTCCGGGGGCGGCGCGGGTGTAGCCCTCGGCCATGTGCGAGGCACCCTCGACGTGCCGCGCCAGGGTGTGCGAGATCTCGCCCTGGTCGCGCATCGCGCGGTACACCGGGTTGATGGCGGCACCAGGCAACCCGAAGACGTTCGTGACGCCCTCCAGGCGGAGTATCTCCACCGCGGCGCGTGCTGCGGTCATACGAGGCATGACAGTTGACCTTTCGAATCAAAACAGAAGAAGGAGGTGGCCGCGCGGTTGTCGCTAGCGGCCGGAGAGGCGCTCCACGCCCCGGAGTAGAGCGGAATGGTCCAGGCCGCCATCGCCCACGGCCTTCGCGGAGGCCATCAGCTGGGCCAGCAGGCCACCGACCGGAATGACGACGCCGGCCTCCCTGGCGGCCGAGGTGACGATGCCGAGATCCTTGTGGTGCAGCTCGATCCGGAAGCCCGGATCGAACGATCGGGTGAGCATCTTCTCGCCCTTCTGGTCCAGTACCTTCGACCCGGCGAGCCCGCCGCCGAGTACCTTCAGCGCCGCGGTCGTGTCGACGCCGTAGGCCTCGAGGAAGATCACCGCTTCGGCGAGCACCTGGATGTTTGCGGCGACGATCAGCTGGTTCGCGGCCTTGACCGTCTGCCCGGAACCATTGGGTCCGACGTGCACGATGGTCTTCCCGACGGCCTGCAGGATCGGCTCCGCCTCGGCAAAATCCTCCGCCGTGCCGCCGACCATGATCGACAGCGCGGCGTTGATCGCGCCCGCCTCGCCACCGGACACCGGTGCGTCGATGAGCCGGAAGCCGCGCGCCACAGCTTGTTCGGCGAGCTCCACGGTGACATCGGGACGGATGCTGGAGAAGTCGATGATCAGCGCGCCCGGCTTCGCCGCATCGAAGACGCCGGCCGCGTCCGGTGAGCCGGCCAGCACGTCGCGGACGTAGGGGGAGTCGGGCACCATCACGGCGATGACCTCCGCGCCGGAGACGGCCTCGGCCACCGAGCCGGCGGCGCGCCCCCCGGCGTCGACGAGCGGGCCGGTCTTCTCCGGGGATCGGTTGTAGCCGACGACGTCGTGCCCGGCTTTTGCCAGATGGACGGCCATCGGGCTGCCCATGATGCCCAGACCGATGAAGGCGATGGAGGTCATGCGAGGCTCCTGTTCAGGTGTGTCGAGGGTGGTGCGTCGGAGGTGTGCCGACGGGGTCGCGGATGACGGCCGACGGCTGTGGTGTGCTGGACTTCAGCGCGCCGCAGCCGCGTCGACCGACCGGCGGGACCGGGGCAACCAGGCGAAACTGGCTGCGGTGTCGGCGTGTTCCGGAGATGCCTTGTATTCCAGGCCGACCCAACCCTGGTAGCCGCGCGACTGGAGGTCGGTGAGCTGACGCTCCAGCGGGAGCTCGCCGGTGCCGGGCGCTCCGCGGCCGGGGGAGTCCGCGATCTGCACGTGCGCGATGCCGTTCGGTGCACCCGTGTGGTCGGCGATGACCTTGTCCACGTCGTCACCGTTGACGGCGAGGTGGTACAGGTCGGCGAGCAGTCCGATGTTGGTCGGCCCACCGTTCGCGGTGACCCGGCCGATCACCGTCGCCACGTCGGCCGCGGTGAGCAGTGGGTAGCGGGGCGAACCGCTGACCGGTTCCACCAGCACGGTGCCGCCGATGTGGGCAACACCCTGAGCGGCCAGCGTGAGGTTCTCGGCGGCCAGCTCGTCCTGCTCGGCAACCGGGGCGTCGTCGACCCGGTTGCCGTACAACGCGTTGAAGGCTTTACAGCCCAACCGTTCCCCGATCGCAGCCACCACCGGGATGTTCGCCCGGAACTCGGCCGAGCGGGCCGGCCAGGAGACCAGTCCGCGGTCACCAGCGGGCATGTCACCGGCGAAGAAGTTCAGTCCGACGAGGGAGACCCCGGCGTCCTGGATCGCACGGACGAAGGCGTCCACCTCGGAATCCTTCGGCTCAGCAACGGCGAACGGCCACCAGAACTCGACGGCATCGAACCCGGCCGCCTTGGCCGCGGCGGGCCGCTCCAGCAGCGGCAGTTCGGTGAACAGGATCGAGCAGTTGACCTCGTATCGCAGCGAGTGGCTCATGGGGATCTCCGTTGATCTATCGTTCGTATGATTTCGTATGGTGGAAAAGTAGTTCTGCTGTATGGAAGATACTAATGGGCGATGCACGGGTGGGTCAAGGGTCGGTTCGCCATCAGGCGTCAGGTCCCGGGACCAGTTCTCCGCGCAACCAGACCGATGCCACATCGGCGGGGGTGGCCAGTGCGAATGTGCGCGCCAGCGCATCGACGGCGTCGGCCGCGTTGGCCAGATTGACCCCGTAGGTGCTGCCGGCCGCGGGTCGCAGCCACACTGCGTCGAATTCCTTCCCGGGAGTGAAATCGCCGACCCGATCGGCGATCCCGAGTGCGGTGGCACCCGCCGCGGTTGCCAGGTGGAGCAGGTGAACCGGGCCCAGCGTCCAACCGTCGGCGCCCAGCAGCTGCTGCATGAAGTACGCCTGGAGGGCCTCCTTCGGCAGGAACAGTCCCGTGCCCGCACCGACATCCGAGCCGAGGGCGACGCCCACTCCATGCTGGCGGTGCCGCCGCATCGGGAAGAGTCCGCTGCCGAGTGCGGAGTTGCTGGTCGGGCAGTGCGCCACGAAGGCCCCGTTCGCGCCGAGCAACTCGAGTTCGGCATCGGAGGCGTGCACGTTGTGCGCGAGCACAGAGTGGTCGGTGACCAGCCCGTGCTTGTCGTAGGTGTCCAGATAGTCCCGGCTCCCCGGGAACAGCCCTGCGACGGTCGCTACCTCGGCGAGGTTCTCGTTGATGTGGGAGGTGAACATGACGTCGCCGCCCTGGATGTCGCGGTCCTGCATCAGGTCGCCACACGCCGCCAGCAGGTCCTCCGACGCGGAGAGCGAGAACCGCGGGGTGACGGCGTATCTCAGCCTGCCGCGGCCGTGCCAGCGCTGCATCAGGGCCCGGCTCTCGGTGAGACCCTGCTCGGGCGAGCAGAGCAGGTCCGGGCGCAGCATCCGGTCGCTGAGCACCAGTCCGGCGGTGACGTTCAACCCGCGTCGCAGAGCCCCCGCGAACAACACGTCCATGGCGGACGCGAAGTGCGAGCCGAACACCAGGGCGCTGGTCGTTCCGCAGCTGAGCAGACCGTCCAGGAACTCGTCGGCGACCGCGGCCGCGTATGCGGGTTCGACGAGCCGGCTCTCCTCGGGCAGCGCGCAGCGCTCCAGCCAGTCGAGCAGTGGCATGCCGAGCCCGCCGATGGCCCGGATCTGCGGGTAGTGCACGTGGGTGTCCACGAATCCGGGCAGCAACAGTCCGCCGTCGAGCACGGTGACCGGCTCCTGCGGATGGGCTGCCCGCAGCGTGGCGAACGCGCCGCGGGCCATGATGATCCCGTCCCGGACCAGCAGGCCGCCGTCCTGGTCGGCGACGAGGGATGCCGCGGGATCGCCGTCGAACGGGTCGCCGGTGGTGTCCATGATGGTGGCGCGAAACAGTGTCATCTGGTTGTCCTGACGTTCGGGTCCTCGGAGCGGGATGAGCGTCCGAGCTGATGCCGCACAGCCGCATCGGTTCTGTTCGACTCGGGGGCTCACCCGGCGGCGACAGCGGCGTTCGGCTCGGAGTCCGTCGTGGCGGACCGGTCCGCACGGGCGCTCGCCTGTTGCTGCATCGACAGCACCAGCGAGCAGGCGACGCTGACCGCGATCACCGCCGGCTCCTTGCCGGCAATGCCGGGCATGCCGATCGGGGAGGTGATCCGATCGATCACCGCGTCGGCATGGCCCTCTGCACGGAGCCGGCGCCGGAACCCGGTCCACTTGGAACTCGATCCGATCAGGCCGATGCTGCCCAGGTGCGGCAACCGCACAGCCGCGTCGCACAACGCGAAATCTTCGGCGTGGTCGTGCGTCATGATCAGCACGTGGGCGCCGCGCGGTAGCCGTTCCAGCACCTGCTCGCCGAGCAGCGCGTGGTGCACCGTGACGTCGGCAACGCCCTCGGTGACGCCGGCCAGCCGGAACTCATCCACCTGGTCGGCGCGGGAGTCGACCAGATGCAACGCGATCTCCAGCCGAGACAGGATCCTCGCGAGTTCGTAGCCGACGTGCCCGATGCCGAAAACCGCCACCACGGGTCGGGCGGGCAGGGGTTCGAGCAGCAGGGTGACCTCCCCGCCGCAGCACTGCCGACCGTGCCTGTTCCTGGCATGCTCGTTCAGCCTGAACTCCTGTGTCTCGGGAACGGTTGCTGCGGAGGCGATCAGCTCACGGGCGCGGCGCAGCGCGGCCTCTTCGAGATTGCCGCCGCCGACGCTGCCCCAACTGTGGTCTGCGCCGACGACCATCTTCGCTCCGGCATCCCGCGGTGCGTGACCGCGGACTGTCATGACCGTGACGAGCACCCCGGGTAGCGCGTCCCGGCGCAACTGCTCGACAGCGCTGAGCCAGTCCACTGCTCAGACCCCCGTCAATACAGCGGGCGTCGAGGATGCAGCCGATCGACCACCATGTGCGCGGGGATCCGCGGCCAGTCCGTCCTTCGCCGTCCGGACCGCCCAGTACACCGCCTCCGGAGTTGACGGGCAGCCCAGATCCACCGACCAGCCGGGCGGCCCGAAGGCCGCGGCCGCTTGCCGCAACGCTTCTCGCACACTGAACGCGTGCATCAACGGCGGTTCGCCCACCGCTTTGGAGCCGTACACCACACCGGACTCCGTCGCCCGGTCGTACAGGTGGACGTTGAACTGCTCCGGCATTTCCGAGAAGCTCGGGATCTTGTAGGTGCTGGCCGCCTGGGTGCTCAGCCGGCCGCGATGGGGGCCGTCAGTGGTGTCCCAGCGCAACTCCTCCAGGGTCAGCCAGCCGGCACCCTGGACGAAACCTCCCTCGATCTGCCCGATGTCGATCAGCGGCGACAGGCTGTCGCCGACGTCGTGCACGATGTCGGCGCGCAGCAACCGGTAGGCGCCGGTGAAGCCGTCCACCTCGACCTCGGACACCGAGGCCCCGTAGGCGAAGTACTTGAACGGTTCGCCCTGCATCCGGGCGGCATCCCAGTGCAGGCCGGCCGTGCGGTAGAAGCCCGCGGCCCACAGCTGCACCCGCTGGAAGTAGGCGTCGTGCACCAGTTCTGCCCACGGGATCTGCCTGTCGTGGAAGCCGATTCCGGTGATCACGCCGTCGACGTACCGCACGTCGTCGGGGTGGATGCCCAGCTTGCCGGCCGCCACGATGTTCAGTCGCCCGCGGATCTGATCGCAGGCGTTCTTGATGGCGCCGCCGTTGATGTCCGCGCCCGAGCTGGCCGCGGTGGCGGAGGTGTTGGGCACCTTGTCGGTCCTGGTCGGGGCGAGCCGGACGTACCCGAGCGGCACCCCGAGGGCGGTGGCCGCGACCTGGATCATCTTGGTGTGCAGGCCCTGACCCATCTCGGTGCCGCCGTGGTTGATCAGCACGGAGCCGTCCTTGTAGACATGGACCAGCGCGCCGGCCTGGTTGAAGGCCGTCAGGTTGAACGAGATGCCGAACTTCACCGGTGTCATGGCCAACGCCCGTTTGGTGTCCGGATGCGTGTCGTTGAAAGCCGCGATCGCTGCCTGCCGGCGGGCGAAGTCACTGCGATCGTGGAGGATCGACCAGATGTCGGCCAGCCGTTCCGCGTGCCGCACCGGCTGCCCGTAGGGGGTCGCCTGTCCTGGCTGATAGAAGTTCCGCCGCCGCAACTCGTCCGCCGGGATGCCCAGCAGCGGGGCACACCGTCCCAGGATGTCCTCCATGACGATCATGCCCTGCGGGCCGCCGAACCCGCGGAATGCTGTCTGTGAGGTCTTGTTGGTCCTGGCGATCCGCCCGTGCACGACGATGTTCGGAACCCAGTAGGCGTTGTCGATGTGACACAGGGCGCGGGCCAGGACCGGTTCGGACAGATCCAGGCTCCACCCGCCGTCACTGGTCAGGGTGGCGGTCAGAGCGCACAGCCGGTGATCGGCGTCGAAGCCCACCTTCCACACGGCGTGGAACGGGTGCCGCTTCCCGGTCATCGTGATGTCCTGGGTGCGGTTGAGTCGCAACAGCACCGGCCGGCCGGTGAGGGTCGCGCCCAGCGCCGCGATGGCGGCGAAGCCGTGCGGCTGCATTTCCTTCCCGCCGAAGCCACCGCCCATCCGCAGGCACTGCACGGTGACGTGATGGCTGGCCAGACCCAGTACGTGCGCGACGATTTCCTGCGTCTCGGACGGGTGCTGGGTGCTGGACTGGACGAAGATCTGGCCGTTCTCGTCCACCAGAGCCAGGGCCGCGTTCGTCTCCAGGTAGAAGTGCTCCTGCCCGCCGAACTCGAACTCGCCCTCGAACGTCGTCGCAGCCGCGGCGAAACCGGCGTCGATGTCACCACGGGCGACCGTCCGCGGGGTGCCCTGGAAACTCTCGGCCTCGATGGCCTCGGTCACCGTGAGCAGTGACGGCAGTGGGGTGTACTCGATCCCGATGGCGTCGGCGCCCTTCCGGGCCGCGTCGACGGTCTCGCCGAGCACCCAGACCACCGCGTGGCCGTAGAACATCACCTCCGTGGGGAACAGCGGCTCGTCGTGCTTGACGCCTGCGTCGTTCACTCCCGGGACGTCGGCGGCCGTGAGCACCCGGACCACGCCGGGCACGGCGTAAGCGGGTTCCACGTCCAGCCGGCTGACCCGGGCGTGGGCGTGCGGCGCCTGCAGCGGCCACGCGAACAGCGCATCCCTCGTCCTGGCGACCAGATCGTCGGTGTAGAGGGCCTTTCCGGTCACGTGCAGGGCGGCACTCTCGTGCGGGATCTCCAACCCGACCTTCGGGTTGTTGGGCCGATCGGCCAACGGGCCGTGTGCCTTGCTCATCGCTGTCCGGCCTCCTGGAACTGTCCCACCGGGTTGGGGGGTGCTGGGTTCTGGGCATGGAACTTGCGCAGGGACTCACCCAGCATGGCCGCCCGGTAGCCGGCGCTGGCCCGGTGATCGCTGATCGGGGTGCCTTCGGCGGCGAGGATGTCGGCCGCGGCAGCCACCACCTCGGGCGTCCAGGGTTGTCCGGCCAACGCGGCCTCGGTGTCCCGTGCTCGCAGTGGGGTGGCGGCCACCCCACCGAGCCCGATCGTGATGTCACCGACCACCGGCCTGTCCCGCCCGGGGCTCTCGTCGAGGCGGAGCGCGAAACCGACGGCGACACTGGAGATGTCGTCGAACCGTCGCTTGGCGATCTTGTGGAACGCGCTGATCGGCGCGACCGGGGTGGGAACGCGGATCACCTTGATCAGTTCCCCGGGTCGTCGCACCGACGTGCGGTAACCGGTGAAGTAGTCGGCCAGCGGCACCTCGCGCTCACCGTCGCTCGAGGCGAGCACGAGCGAGGCGTTCAGCGCGAGCAGTGCCGGCGGGCTGTCACCGATCGGGGAGCCGGTGCCGAGGTTGCCGCCGAGGGTGGCGCCGTTGCGGATCAGCCGGGACGCGAACTGCGGCAGCATCTGGGCCAGCAGTGGGATCCGCCCGGCCAGGCCACGTTCGATCTCCGTGAAGGTCAACGCGGCACCGATGTCGATCGAGTCGTCCCCGACGACCAGTTGCCGCAGCTCGGCGAGTCGGTCGATGCCGATCGTGAGCGACGACCTCCGGTGCCGGATGTTCAGCTCCACTCCCCAGTCGGTGGAACCGGCGACCAGCAGCGCGGACGGCGTCTCGGCGAGCAGTCGGAGGACCTCTGCCAGGTCCGCCGGGCGGACATAGGTGCCCTCGTCGCTGGTGATCCGGGTCGCCGCCGGAGCCGGTGCCGGTCGGCCGAGGCGGGCGAACAGCGGGTCGTCGGCAGCCGGCTCGCCCAGGGCGTAGGCGGCGTCCCTGATCGGCCGGTACCCGGTGCACCGGCACAGGTTTCCGGACAGCGAGTGCAGGTCGAACCCGTTGGGACCGTGCTCGTGATCGGGTGCGTGGCCCGGTGCCGTCGGGTCGACGGCCGACGGCCCGAGGAAACGCTCCGCGGCAGACCCGCTGCCATCGGGTTCCACCTCGGCAACCCGTTCGGTGCCGTTCGGGTTCCCTGTCGGCGGCAGGTGGTGGCTGACGCTGCCGGCAACACCCGCCCGGGTGGCGGCGGCGCCGTTGCCGGAGCCGTTGGAGCGACCCGGCCGGTAGAACTCCGAGGCCATCGAGCAGATGAAACCTGGTGTGCAGTAACCACATTGAGACCCGCCACGGTTCGCCATCTCGCGCTGGACCGGGTGCAGGTCGTCCGGTGCACCGAGTCCTTCCGCGGTGATCACCTCCTGGTTGTCCAGGCCGGCGGCCGGCACCAGGCACGCGTTGATCGCAGTCCAGCGGGAATGGCCGTCGCCGTCGGGGCGGGAGACCAGCACGGCGCAGGCACCGCATTCACCCTCAGCGCAGCCTTCCTTGCTGCCGGTGAAGCCGCTGCCGCGCAGCCAGTCCAGCAGGGTCACGTGACCGCCGACGTCGCCGAGCTCGTGCGCCGTGCCGTTGACCTTCAGGTGAGGTTCCCCGTTCACGAAACTCCCTCTCAATCTGTGGTGCAGTTCTGTGGTGCGGTGGTCAGGCTCTGATGCTTGTTCATCAGCCTGCTCTGGCCAGCAAGGTCTTCCCGGCCGCGCCGACTTCCCGGGTCAGGGCGTCCACGTCGACGGTGAGCAGACGATCCCGTTCGAGCACCGTCCGGCCGTTCACGACAAGGCGTTCCAACGGCGGCGGCGCACCGAGCACCAGGGCGGCGACCGGGTCGGCGATGTCGAGGTGCGCCAGCGTGTCCAGCCGCCACACTGCCAGATCGGCCAGCTTTCCGGCCTCCAGCGAGCCGATCTCGTTCTCTCGGCCGAGGACTCGCGCGCCGCCCATCGTGGCCATCTCCAGCGAGTCGCGCACCGTGAGGGCGCGCGGGCCGCCCTTCGCTCTGGCGAACAGCAGCGCGTGCCGGACCTCCTCCAGCAGCGAGCAGGCCTCGTTGGACGCGGCGCCGTCGACGCCGAGCCCCACCGCGACGCCGGCGTCGCGCAGGTCCCGGCTCCGGCAGATGCCCGCGCCGAGCCGGGCGTTGGACGTCGGGCAGTGCGCCACCGAGGTGCAGGTGGCGGCCAATTCGGCGATCGCCGCGTCCGACAGGTGCACCGCGTGTGCCAGCCAGACATCGGGTCCCAGCCAGCCGAGGGACCCGGCGTACTCGACGGGGGAGCAGCCGAACGACTCCCGGCAGAACTCCTCCTCGTCGAGTGTCTCGCACAGGTGGGTGTGCATCCGAACACCCTTGGCCCGAGCCAGTTCCGCGGCCTGCCGCAGCAGGTCGCCGGTCACCGAGAACGGGGAGCACGGCGCGACTCCGATCCGCAACATCGAATCGAACGACGCGTCGTGGTACTTGTCGATCGCCGCCGCGGTCGCGGTGAGAATGGCGTCGATGTCTTCAACGACATTGTCCGGTGGCAGTCCACCTTTGCTCTGCCCCAGGTCCATCGATCCGCGGGTGGGGTGGAACCGCAACCCCACCCTGGACGCGGCGCTGATCTCCGCGTGCAGGACGTCGCCGCCGTCATGCGGGAAGACGTAGTGGTGGTCGGTGGTGGTGGTGCAACCGGTCCCGGCGAGCCAGGCCAGCCCACCGCTCGCCGCGGTGTGCACCAGGTCGGCGTCGATCCGCCCCCACACCGGATACAGGGTGGTCAGCCAACCGAACAGCGTGTCATCGACCGCCTGGCCCCTGGTGATCCACTGGTACAGGTGGTGGTGGGTGTTCACCAGGCCCGGCGTGACCAGGCATCCGGTGGCGTCGACGTACTCGGCGCCGGGGATGTCCCGGGGCGCCGGTCCCGGGGCCACGGCGGTGATCGTGTTGTCGGTGATCACCACGTGGCCGCCGGCGTACTCGGAACGCGCCACGTCCATCGTGACGACGTGGGCGCCGTCCAGGACGAGGGATGTGCGAGGCCCGTCGGGCATCAGGCCAGCACCTTCTCCAGCCGGGTGAGCGCGATCTCCCGCAACTGGGTGACCACCTCGGCCCGCTCCGCAGCGGGGGTGTTGTTCAGCCGGCGACGCAGTTCGCTGAGGATCTCGGTGGCCGGTCGGCCGGCCGCGCGGATGAGGAACACCCGATCGAACCGGTTCTCGTACTCCGCGTTTCCGGCCCGGATCGCTGCGGTCACGGTCGGATCGGCGTCGCCGACGGCCGCCTGCTCCCTGGCTGAGAACTCGGCGTCGTGACCGGCCTGCGCCCGCTCGCCGATCCTGGGATGACGGGCCAGTGCCGTCTCGATCTCCTCATCGGAGAAGGACGCCGCGGCGGTCCGTGCCCGGTGCAGCACCGCAGGCGCCGAGTCGTACGGCCGTCCGGTCAGGACATCGTCCACCCAGCGCGGCACATCCAGGCAGGTCTGCAGCGTTGCCCTGGCGTCAGCCTCGGACTGCTGGTTGAACCGCACCAGACCAGCACCGGACCCGCTGTGCCCGGGGGTGTGCCGGCTCGGACCGGAGAACGGCGCAGCCTCCATCCTTACCGCCCTGGCACCCAGGATGGGGCTGGCGTCGGCGACCAGGTCGTCGAACCGGTGGTTGGCGATCTTGGCCACCTCGATGATCGCCGCTGCGTGCTCCTGGGTCGGCGCGTTCTGCATCCGCTCCCAGCCGGTCGTGAGGATCTCGTCGCGCTTGTCCACGTCCCGCACAGAGACGATCAGCGGGATGCCGAAGCGGTCCCGGTAGGCCTCGGTGAGATGCGCGAATTCCTCATGGTCCTCGTCGTTGAGCATCGTCAGACCGACCGAACCCTGGTCCCGTTCGGTTTCCTCGCTACGTGTCTCGCCATCGACGGCGTCGCTGCCGAGGTCGGGGTAGAACGACAGCAGGTCGCGCTGCTCGGTCCGATCGGCCGAGAACAGCGATTCCTGGAAGGCCATCCGCAGGTCGTGGGTGTCGCTGAACGGGCGCTGGTCGTAGGCCCGCTCCACCACCCAGGTCGGGCCCTGGAACAGCCGGCCGAAGGTCTCGACAAAGGTTTCCCGGCTCATCTCGTTCACCTGGTCCAGCCGGATCACGCCGGTGCCCGGGGTGCCGGCCACCGCCGGCCCGAAGTTCTTGCCCACGTGGTGGAAGACCAGGTTCAGCAGGATGGCGGTGAGGCTGCCCAGGGTGATGCCGCTGCCGAAGATGATCTGTGCCCACTCCGGAACCGCCTTCGCCACATCGGGTTGCACCGTGACGAACATGGCCAGACCGATGCTGGTGCCGACGATGACGACGTTGCGGTGATCGTGGAAGTCCACCCGCGCGAGGGTCTGGATACCGACAACGGCGACGGTCGCGAACATCGCGATGGCCGCGCCGCCGAGCACCGGCGGCGGGACGCTGGCAACCAGCGCACCGGCCTTGGGGATCAGGCCGATCAGGATCATGAAGACACCCGCGGCGGCGACCACATAGCGGCTCTTCACCCGGGTCAACCGGACCAGCCCGACGTTCTCCGCGAAGCAGGTGTACGGGAAGGAGTTCAGCACCCCGCCGATGAAGGTGGACAGGCCGTCGGCCCGGAGTGCCTTGGAGACATCCTCTGCACCGACCCGCTTCTCGACGATCTCGCCGGTGGCGAAGACGTCGCCGGTGGTCTCCACCGCGGTGATCAGCATGACCACGATCATCGAGATGATCGCGGCGGCCGAGAACTTGGGGATGCCGAAGAAGAACGGTGTGGTCACGCCGAACCACTCCGACGTGCCGACGCTGCTGAAGCTGGCGTCGCCAAGGAAGAAGGCGACCGCGGTACCGATCACCAGACCGGCCAACACCGCCACCGTTGCCATGAAGCCCTTGAACACCCGCTGGATGATCACGATGACCGCCAGCGTGCCCATGGCGTAGGCCAGATTCTTGCCGCTGGTCGGATCCGGGTTGGCCCCACCACCGACCGCGTCCAGTGCGGCGACCGGCAGCAGTGCGATGCCGATGATCGTGATGACCGTGCCGGTGACGACCGGTGGGAAGAACCGGATCAGCTTGGCGAAGTAGGGCGCGATGAAGAAGGTGAACAATCCGGCGACGATCACCGCGCCGTAGATGTACAGCAGCCCTTCGGTTCCGCCGCCGGCAGCCATCGCGATGGCGATCATCGGAGACACCGCGGTGAACGTCACGCCCTGCAGCAACGGCAGTCTGACGCCGATCTTCCAGAACCCGATGGACTGGATGATGGACGCGATACCGCAGGTGAACAGGTCCGCGTTGATCAGGTGGATCAACTGCTCCTGGGTCAGCCCGATGGCCGACGCCAGCAGGATCGGCACCACCACCGCACCGGCGTAGAACGCCAGCACATGCTGCAACCCATAGATACCGAGCTTGGGAATCGGCAGCATCTGGTCGACCGGATGCTTGATCGACTTCTTCCGACTCGTCGGGGATTTGGTGCGAGACGTCATGGTGACCCCTTAGGTCCGCGAGAATTTTCAGCGGGATTCGGTACTGGCCCGAACGGCCGTCTTCGTTGACTGCGGGTGAGTGTGCTTCCGACTGTTTGTCGGTCAGTGACCGGGGGTGCCCGGCAGGTTGCCCCGTTGGTCCGGGGCCGCGGCGATGACCGAGGGCGCGGATGATCCCCGACTGCGGATGTGGTTGAAGAGCACGTTCAGCAGCACCGCGACCAGGGCTGAGGCGCTGATCCCGGAGTGCATGATCGTGCCGAGCCAGGTCGGGAAGGCGCTCCAGAATTCGGGCGCGGCGATCGGGATCATGCCGACCGCGATGGACACCGCGACGATCACCAGATTCAGGTTGTCCTCGTAGGACACCCTCGACAGGGTCCGGATCCCGCTGGCTGCAACGGTTCCGAACAGGACGATCCCTGCGCCACCGAGCACCGGCAGCGGGACGGCGGCAACCGCGCGGCCGATCACCGGGAACAGTCCGAGCAACACCAGGATGGCACCGCCGGCCGCGACGACATAGCGGGACTTGATCTTGGTGAGGGCGACCAGCCCGACGTTCTGCGCGAAGGCACTGCAGGGGAACGAACCGAACAGCGGCGCGACGGTGGTGGAGATCATGTCTGCCCGCAAACCGGCGGCGACCCGCTTAGCATCCACCTCCGTCTCGACGATCTCGCCGATGGCCAGGATGTCGGCCGTGGTCTCGGTCATGATCACCAGGATGACGATGGTCATGGACACGATGGCGGCGATGTCGAACGTCGGTGACCCGAAATGCAGCAGAGAGGGCAGCGCAAAGACCGGCCCGGTGCCGACCCGACTGAAATCGGCCATTCCCAGGGCGGCGCCGATCCCGGTGCCGGCGACGATGCCGATCAGGATGGACAACCGGGAGATGGCGCCGGAGAAGACCTTGCTGATCACCAGGATGATCACCAGGGTGAGCCCGGCGAGCCCGATGTTGGACATCGAACCGAGGGTGGGTGACCCCGCGCCGCCCATCGCCCAGGTGAAGGCGACCGGCAGCAGGGAGAGCCCGATGACCGTGATGATCGTGCCGGTGACAACCGGCGGGAACAGCCGGACCAATTGGGCGAAGAAAGAAGACAGCACCAGCCCGATCAGTCCCGCGACGATGATCGACCCGAACACCGGTCGCAGGCCACCCTCGTTGGCCACTGCCACCATGGTCGACACGCTGGCGAACGAGATGCCCTGAACGATCGGGAGTCTCGCCCCGATCGGACCGATCCCCAGAGTTTGCAGGAGGGTCGCGGCGCCGCTGATGAACAGACCGGCGGTCACCAGGAGACCGAGGTCGGCCGGTGACAGTCCCGCCGCGCCACCGACGATCAGCGGCGGGGCGATGACACCGCCGTACATGGTGAGGATGTGTTGGGTGCCGTAGGCGATCAACAGCCGGGAAGGGTATTTCTTGTCCTCAGGTCGCTCGATGACGGCAACGCTGGAATTCTGGGTGGCGGTCTTGGCACGCCGACGGGAAAGTCGCATCACTGTCCTTGTGCCTCAGCAGAATCCGGGGACGGTGTTCCAGGCGGACCCCGGCGCTGTGGCGTCGTCGCGCTCGACGGTGGCCTCGATCAAGCCGTACGGCCGGTCTGCCGCGATGAAGACCTCGCCAGGGTTCTCGAGGTCGAAGGCCGACAGGTCGACCAGGAAGTGGTGCTTGTTCGGCGCGCTGAACTTGATCTGCGCGACCTCCGGGATCTCCTCGAGAACCGACTCGCCCATGGCGTACAGCGTCTGCTGGAGCGCGTAGCTGTGCACCTCGGCAAACCGCTTGAGCAGCATGGCCCGGATCTGCTGGTAGGACTTGTCGAAGTCGACATCGAGTGTGTCGTAACGCCAGCGGGCCACCAGCGAGGTGGCCAGGATGCGGTCGGTCGTCTCCTTGAGCGTGGTGTACTCGTCCTTCAGGTACCCCCAGAACTCCGAACCGGTTGTCTTGGCCACCACCAGGTCCTTGAGACCGGAGACCACCCAGGCCCTCCGGTCCTCGCCGCGGCCCTCGACGGTCACCACCGTGGTGCGGGTTTCGCCGCCGTTGCGGACGAAAGCATGGTCGTGCGGGGCGCCATCGACCGAGATGCGATCCCAGGTGTACTCCTCGATCTCGACCCGGGCGCCGGTCGCCTTCGGGGTCTGGTGGATGAAGTGATCGCCGAGGGTGAGCGCGAACTCCTCGATCGACCGCACACCCTTCTCCTTGGCGAATGCGAACACCGTGTTCTTCTGGGTGTCGGTCGGCAGGATCGCCTGCTGGTCGCCGGTGACGTGCGCGTCCCGGAAGTCCCCGCGAAGGGCGGACGACACATTCAGGTCGCGAATCTCGTGACGTGCGGTGTCTCGGTAGACGCGAACCAGACGGTTCTCGGCTTTCCCGTACTGGTTGTCACCCAGGACGATGGTCATTCTCGTCAGCTCCCTTGGTAGGTCGAGTAGGCGAAGGGGCTCAGCAGGACCGGGACGTGGTGGTGCCGAGCGGGGTCGATCACCGTGAAGGTCACGGTGACGGTGGGGTAGAAACCGGTCTGTCCGGTCTGCTGGAAGTAGGTCGCGGTGTCGAACGTCAGCCGGTAGTTCCCGCGTTGGATGTGGTCGGGTCCGAGGGAGCCGACCCGTCCGTCGGAGTCGGTCACGCCCGAGACGCTTGTCGGAGGCGTTCCCTCCGGGTGGCCGGCGCCGGCGCCCAGATGTTCGAGCCGAACCGGGACCCCAGCCGCCGGGCGACCGAGTGCGGCGTCCAGGACGTGGGTGGTGATGGCGCTCATCGGGTACGCCTCGCTCTCCATTGAGCCGATCGAATACGGAATCTTTCTTCCGCAGATCGAAATATAGAGGGTGACGCACGCCACGTCAACAGTTTGTTGAAGTCAAATTCCGAAGGATCGTAGCGTGTCTCGGCCGGGCGCGAAGCCGATCGACCTGGTTATTCGCGGTCCCGGTTCAGGTAGTTGTAGACGGTGAACCTGCTGACGCCCAGCGCGGCTGCGACGGCCTCCACGGACTTGCGGTAGGAAAAGGCGCCGGACTCCTCGAACATCCGCACAGCCCGTTGCTTGCGCTCGCGGGAAAGCTCGGTCAGCGGGCCGCCGAAGGAGCGCTCGATGTCCTCGATGATGCCGTCCAGGCCACCGGTATCCGTGTCGGCGGCGCGGTTCTGTGCGCTGGCACCGACTGCATCGACGACCGAATGCGTTGCAGGCAAACGGATCCCGGCAACGAGCAGGCCGTCCCACTCGAGCGGGACGTCCCCGTCCCGGAGATCGGCCGGTGCGACGACGGTGGCCCCGATCCGGCTCACCAGCGGCTGGACCGCCGTCAGCAACGGGTGCGTCGGGTCCACGGTCACGCTTCGGGTGTCAGCTGGATCGTCACCCTAGTGGCGCCGGCATCGAGGGCCGCGCCGAGAACGGCACGCAAGGTGTCCAGCACCTCCTCGACCGGGCCGGCGAACTGGGTGCCGAGGGGACCGAACTCGGCCTCCAGGCCGGCGCCCTCGATCACGTCCCACGCCCGCTGGGCGTGTGCCGGCGGGGTGCCCTCGCCGCGGTAGGGCTCGGTGGTGAATTCAGCGACCAGACGCACGGTCAGAGGTTACGCCGCGACAGGGGTGATTCAGGAGTCTCGGCGAGACCTGCGGTGGTCAGGTCGCTACCGCCGCCCTTGCGGCGGGCCAGGACGTCCAGCTGCGGTCGATCGAGGCCGGTGCGAGCGGTGATCTCCGTCTGGTCGACGGCGCCGCATTCGATGGCCCGCACGATGAAACCGGACAGCGCGACGGCGGTTGCCGGTTCGTCGAGATACCCGGAGTCCGTCCGCTGGACGTAGGCCCTGAGCCGGTCGATCGCGGAAGGCAGACCGCTGCGGTAGAACAGGTAGACCGCGAGATACCGGGTGGGGAGTTGCGCCGGGTGCATGTCCCAGCCCTGGTAGATCCCACGCTCCAGGGAGCGCCTCACCAGCCTGGCGTGCAGCCGCCAGGCGGCCTGGACGGCCACCCGGTCGCCGACCGGCAGTACGTTCGTTGAACCGTCGCTGACGTGCACGCCGGTGCCGGCGGCGGCCACCTGCATCACCGCCTTCGCGTGGTCGGCGGCCGGATGCTCCATGCTCTGATATTCGGCGGCGATCCCGCAGGACGCCGAGTAGTCGTAGGTTCCGTAATGCAGCCCGGTGACCCTGGGTGCGCCGGCATGGATCATCGGGGCAACCAGTGCCCGGCCGTCCGGTCCGAGGATGGACTGCGGTGTCTCGATCTGGATCTCGAACTTCACACAACCGGCCGAGAGGCCATGGGCCGCCTCGAGTTCGGTCGTGATCTCGACCATCGCCTCGACCTGGTCGACGGAGGTCACCTTGGGCAGGGTGAGGACGAACCCGTCGGGTATTCCTCCGGAGCCGGCCAGTTCGCCGACGAAAAGGTCCAGCGTGCGCAGACCCCGGCGACGGGTGGGTCGCTCGAGATTCTTGAAGCGGATACCGAAGAACGGTGGTGCCGTGCCTGTCTCGACGGCGCGCCGCAGGTTGCGAGCGGCGGTGATCGCGGCCTCGTCCTCCTCGTCGTCGGGACGCGGGCCGTAGCCGTCCTCGAAGTCGATCCGCAGGTCCTCGATCGGCTCGGACCCGAGCTTGCCGACCAACCGTTCGTAGACGGAGGCGACATCCGCCGGGTTGGCGCCGACGGCCGCGGCCAACTCCTCCGGCGTCCCGCCGTCAGCGGTCAGCGCCGCGCGTGCCTGGCGGCCCCAGTCCTGCGCGAGGTCCGCGGTGAACCGGTCGGCGGGGACGTAGACCGTGTGCACCGGCTGACGCACGCCGCGGTCGCCGGGATACAGCTTGGCCAGCCGCGCGTCGGCCGATGCCAGCCGGTCGTCCATCCTGCTCGCGATGTCCTCGAAGAAGCTCACGCGATCACCCTTGCAGTGTCGACCCGGTGCGGCATCAGCGGATCACCTCGTAGGCGGGCAGCGTGAGGAACTCGGCGTAGCTGTCGTCCAGCGCGACGGCTTCGAAGAGGGTTCCGGCCTGACCGAACATGCCGGCGGCGAACGCCTCCTTGCCGATTCCCTCCCGGATCTCGGCCAGCTCGTCGGCCACCACCTGCCTGACCAGTTCTGTGGTCACCGTCCTGCCATCGTCCAGCGGTGAGCCGTTGTGCACCCACTGCCAGATCTGCGAACGCGAGATCTCAGCAGTGGCAGCGTCTTCCATCAGGTTGTTGATCGCGACGGCGCCGCCGCCGCGCAGCCAGGACGCCAGGTACAGCAGCGCGACGTTGACGTTCCCGGCGAGCCCGGCTGCAGTGATCTCGCCCGGTGTGGACGTGATGTCCAGCAGGTCATCGGCGGTGACGTCGACGTCCGGGCGTTGCCGATCCAGCTGGTTGGGCCGGTCACCCAGCACCGCGTCGAAGACTTCGCGGCACACCGGGACCAGATCCGGATGCGCCACCCAGGACCCGTCGAAACCATCGCCGGCCTCGCGTTCCTTGTCCGCCCTGACCTGCGCGAAGGCGACTCTGTTCACCTCCGGGTCGCGGCGGCTGGGAATGAAGGCCGACATGCCGCCGATGGCGAACGCGCCCCTCCGGTGACATGTCTTGACCAGCAGTTGCGCGTAGGCCCGCATGAACGGGGCGGTCATCTTCACGGCGTTCCGGTCGGGGAGCACGAAGGACGGCCCGGAGTCGCGGAAGTACTTGATGATGCTGAACAGGTAGTCCCATCGACCGGCGTTCAGACCCGAGGCGTGATCGCGGAGCTCGTAGAGGATCTCGTCCATCTCGAACGCGGCCGGGATCGTCTCGATGAGAACGGTCGCCCGGACCGTGCCGTGCGGGATGGCCAGCCGCTGCTCGGCGAAGGTGAAGATGTCGTTCCACAGCCGGGCTTCCAGGTGGCTCTCCATCTTCGGCAGATAGAAGTACGGACCGGACCCGCGTTCCAGCAGTTCCGCCGCGTTGTGGAAGAAGTAGAGCCCGAAGTCGACCAGCGCGCCGACCACCGGTGTGCCGTCCAGCAGCAGATGGTGTTCGTCGAAATGCCAACCTCGGGGCCGCATCACGATGGTCGCCAGTGGTGCGTCGTCGCGCAACCGGTAACTCCGGCCGTCGCCGGCGTCGAAGGTGATGGTCCGGCGGATCGCGTCGTAGAGGTTGACCTGACCACCGACGACGTTGTGCCAGTGCGGGGTGCTGGCGTCCTCCATGTCGGCCAGCCACACCTTCGCCCCGGAATTGAGTGCGTTGATCGTCATCTTGCGGTCGGTGGGCCCGGTCATCTCGACCCGCCGGTCGAGCAGGTCGGCCGGCGCCGGTGCGACTGACCATTCAGCCGCCCTGATCTCCGCCGTCTCCGGCAGGAAGTCGAGCCGGTGGGTCCGGGACACCTGGTCGCGCTGGAGTGTGCGCCGCTGGAGCAGTTCGTCCCGTCGGGCGCCGAACCGGGCCTGCAGTTCGGCGATGAAACGCAGCGCCTCGGCGGTGAGAATCGTTTTTCCGCCTGGAATGTCGATGTCCGTGGACACGGTCAGGCCTGGAGAGGTTACAGGGGTAGCGGTCACGAAGGAGGTCGACCTTTCAGGGCGGTGGATGGTGGTGGGACGGCTGGCACCATGCCGTCTTTTCTGCCTGACGGAAGAATCGTTCTGTAGAGTGGATACTAGTGTCCGCTCTGCGGAAGTCAAGGTGGGGTGGCCAAGAATTGCGCGCCTGGCGACCGTATGATTCCGACATCCGGAAAAACCGCTGCACCGGCGACTGCGCAGAAGGGTTCAGCACCATGGCCGTCACCGAGGAATTCACCGAGCTCGACGCCGTGGTGACGGCCGACGCCGGCAAGCAGCGATCGGCCGGCGGGGTGCAGTCGATCGAGCGAGCGTTCACCATCCTGGAGGCGCTGGCCGCGAACGGCGGGGTGATGGGCCTGTCCGCGCTCGCCGCCGAATCCAAGCTGCCGCTGCCGACGATCCATCGGCTGGCCCGCACCCTGGTCGACCTCGGTTACCTGCGCCAGGAACCGTCCCGGCAGTACGCGCTCGGGCCCAGAATCCTGCTGCTGGCCGAGAGTTCGTCCACCATGCTCAGCGTCATCGCCCGCCCGCACCTCACCCGGTTGGTCGACGAACTCGGCGAAACCGCCAATCTGGCATCGCTGGACGGCGACCAGATCGTCTACATCTCACAGGTCCCGTCGAGGCACTCGATGCGGATGTTCACCGAGGTCGGCCGGCGGGTTCTGCCGCACTGCACCGCGGTGGGTAAGGCGATCATGGCCGGCATGCCGCCGGCCGAGGTGCGAAACCTGTTGCAGCGCACGGGGATGCCACGCCACACCGAACACACCATCACCGACCCCGAGACGTTCGCCGAGCAGCTCGCCTGGTCCGCCGAGCATGGCTACGCCATCGACGACGGTGAGCAGGAACTGGGCGTGCGCTGCGTCGCGGTTGCCGTACCCGGGGTCCGCGCGCACCTCGCGCTGTCGGTGTCCGGCCCGGCTGGTCGGATGACACCGGAAACCGTCGAACGCGCCGTGCCGCTGCTCACCGCGGGCGGCGCCGCTCTGGCTGCCGACCTGGCCTGACCGACTGCACCAGGGTGCTGCCTCCCGGCCGGCAATTCCGAGCGCGCGGCAACCGGAGTGCCCGTCGGCGCGCTACCTGATCCTGATCATCCAGTCCCGAAGGTGATCGGGCAGCTGGGGTGCCTGCAGCGCTCGGGGTATCAAGCTGCGGTCCCGGAGCAAGGCATCGAAGACAAGGCGCATCGTGACCCCGTGGTCCGGGGTGTGGGTCACCGTGATCTCGTCACCCGCTTGGAGTGTGCCTTCCCCGATGATGCGCAGATAGGCACCGGGTCGTGATGCCTGTGCGAACCGCCGGACGAACGTGGGGTCGTTCATCCGGATGGCCAGCTTGAAACAGGGCATTCTGGGCTGGGCCACTTCCAGCAGGGTGGTGCCTATCCGCCAACGCTGTCCGACGAGCGCGCCCGATACGTCGATGCCTCTGGTTGTCAGGTTCTCACCGAACGGCGCACCGTCCAGTTCGCGGCCGAGATCGGTTTCCCAGTCACGAATTTCCTCTGCTCCGTAGGCATAGACCGCCTTGTCCGGTCCGCCGTGCACCGACCTGTCGGCCTGGGTGTCGCCATCGACGTTGATGCCGCTGATACGCACCGGGCCCTCGACGGGTTTCTTCCAAATGGCGGTGTCGACGGTCCGCCGGCCGGTGGACACCGGCCGTGGTTGTCCGACGTTGACGCTCAGGACGTGGGCTGAGGAGGGGTCCACGAGGTCATCCGCTCTTTGGGGGAGTCAGTAGAGCTTGTCCCGATCAGTGTGCCCTGCTGTCGTTGGTAAGTACCCGCCGCCGCGATGCTCCGGCCGGACCGGAGCATCGCGAGCGCCGAGATACTGTTTGCACTGATTTTGCGGTGCACCGTTTCGCGGTGCACTGTTTCGAGCGAGGTCAGCGCAGATCGAAACGGTCCAGTTCCATGACCTTCGTCCACGCCGCCACGAAGTCGGCCACGAACTTCTGGTCGGCGTCCTGGCTGGCGTACACCTCCGCGAGGGCCCGCAGCTGGGAGTTGGAACCGAAGACGAGGTCGACCGCGGTGGCGGTCCATTTCACCTCGTCGGTGCTGACATCGCGGATTTCGTAGACGTTCTCGTCGGACTCGGACGCCTTCCACCTGGTGCCGGGGGAGAGGAGGTTGGCGAAGAAGTCGTTGCTGAGCACGCCCGGCCGGTCGGTCAGAACCCCGTGCGGGGAACCGCCGACGTTGTTGCCGAGCGCGCGCAGGCCACCGACCAGGACCGTCATCTCGGGGGCGGTCAGGTTCAACATGTAGGCGCGGTCGACGAGAAGGGTTTCCGGCTGGAGCTTCTCGCCGGCGGGCAGGAAGTTGCGGAACCCGTCCGCACGCGGTTCGAGCACCGCGAACGACTCGACGTCGGTCTGCTCCTGGGTGGCGTCCGTGCGACCCGGGTGGAACGGCACGGTGGTATCCACGCCGGCCGCCTTCGCCGCATTCTCCACGGCCGCCGAACCGGCCAGCACGATCAGGTCTGCCAGCGAGATCTTCGCGCCGCCCGCCTGGTTGAACTCACTCCGGATGCTCTCGAGGCTCTCCAGGACTGCTGTGAGCTGGTCGGGCTGGTTGATCTCCCAGCTGCGCTGCGGCTCCAGCCGGATCCTGGCACCGTTGGCACCGCCGCGCTTGTCGGTGGACCGGAAGCTGGCAGCGGAGGCCCACGCAGTCGAGACCAATTGTGCGGTCGTGAGTCCCGACTCCAGCACCTTCGCCTTGAGTGCGGCGACATCGGCGTCGCTCACCAGTGGGTGATCGACGGCCGGCACCGGGTCCTGCCACAGCTGAGGCTCGGCGACCCACGGCCCCAGGAAGCGGGTGACCGGACCCATGTCGCGGTGCAGCAGCTTGTACCAGGCCTTGGCGAAGGCCAGCGCGAACTGATCCGGGTTCTCCATGAAGCGGCGGGAGATGGGCTCGTACACCGGGTCGAAACGCAGCGACAGATCCGTGGTGAGCATCGTCGGCTTGTGCTTCCTGGCCGGGTCGTACGCGTCCGGGATGATCGCCTCGGCGTCCTTGGCGACCCACTGTTTGGCGCCGCCCGGGCTCGTGGTCAGCTCCCACTCGTAGCCGAAGAGGATCTCGAAGAAACGGTTGCTCCACTGCGTCGGCTTGTCGGTCCAGGTGACCTCGAGCCCGCTGGTGATGGTGTCCGAACCCTTGCCGCTGCCATTGGTGCTGAGCCAGCCGAGACCCTGGGTCTCCAACGGAGCACCCTCGGGCTCCGGACCGATGTGGTCATCGGCGGGCGCTGCGCCGTGCGTCTTGCCGAAGGTGTGGCCGCCGGCGATGAGGGCGACCGTCTCCTCGTCGTTCATTGCCATCCGGCCGAATGTCTCCCGGATGAAGTGCGCCGCTGCCCGGAAGTCCCCGCTGCCGCGGGGCCCTTCGGGGTTGACGTAGATGAGTCCCATCTCCGTCGCACCGACGCCCTCGGCCATCGAGTTGTCGGAGACATACCGCTCGTCACCGAGCCAGGCGTCCTCCGGACCCCAGAAGATCTCCTCGGGTTCCCAGACGTCGACCCGGCCGAAGCCGAAGCCGAAGGTCTTGAAGCCCATCGACTCCAGAGCGACGTTGCCGGCGAGCACCAGCAGGTCGGCCCACGAGATCCGCTGACCGTACTTCTGTTTCACCGGCCACATCAGTCGGCGGGCCTTGTCGAGGTTGGCGTTGTCCGGCCAGCTGTTCAGGGGTGCGAAGCGTTGGCCGCCGTCACCGGCGCCGCCGCGACCGTCGCCGATGCGGTAGGTGCCCGCGGCATGCCAGCTCATCCGGATCATCAAACCGCCGTAGTGGCCGAAGTCGGCCGGCCACCAGTCCTGGGAGGTGGTGAGCACCTCGGTGATGTCCCGCTTGAGCTCTTCGACGTCGAGCTTCTCGAATTCCTTGGCGTAGCTGAAGCTTTCGCCGAGCGGGTTGCTCTTCGATGAGTGGGCGTGCAACACCGAGAGGTCGAGCTGGTTGGGCCACCAGTCCCGGTTGCTGTGGGGGCGACCACCGGTCTTCGGTGTCGGCGAGTCGATCGCCGGGTTCTCACTCTCACTTCCGTGCGCCGTCGCCGAGTCGTGTGCGACCGGGCAGCCGGCCGCGGTCATCTCGTCGACGCCCTGAGCACTGGCCGATACGTCGTTGTGGGGGTCACTCATAGATTTCCTTCCGAACGGGCGGATTGTCGGGAATTGCCGGTGGTCACGCAGTTGGTGCAGGTGCCCCAGTAGACGATCTCCACCTCGTCGACCAGGTAACCGTGGTCGTGCGAGGCGGTGAGGCAGGGGGCATGGCCGACGGCGCACTCGACGTCGGCGATCGCACCGCAGGAGCGGCACACGAGATGGTGATGGTTGTCTCCCACCCGCGACTCGTAGCGAGCGGTCGCACCGGCCGGCTCGATGCGCCGCACGAGACGGGCCTCGGTGAGCGCATGCAACACGTCGTAGACCGCCTGCCGGGAAACCGTGGGGAGATCGGCCCGGACGAGCGAGAACACCGTGTCGGTATCGATGTGCGGGTGATCGCGCAACGCCGCGAGCACAGCCAACCGGGGCCGGGTGACGCGCAAAGTGGCTCCGCGCAGCTGAGCCTCGAAATCCGACGTCACGCCGAGGAACATAGTCGACTTTTCTGGAACTGATCAAATCTTGGACATCGGCGACGACGGCGTGCCGGTGGATTCACACCAGCAGGCGAGGGTCGTCCAGAAGGGGCTGCAAGGCGATTTCACCGGCGCCAACGAGCGCTGCTGCAGCGATATCGGCGGTCCGTAGCTCGATCCGTGCGGCCTTACCCAGAAAGGAGTGCCTGTTGATGCCCGAACGCAGCTGATCCTCTTCGGCCCTGAGGATCTCGGCGTGCAGGCCGCCCAGGACAATCCGGTCCGGATCCAGAATGTTGATCAGCGAGGCCAGTCCGCGCGCCAGTCGTCCGGTGATGAGGTCGACGGCCGCGCGCGCCTGCGCATCGATCGAGCGCCGGCCGATCACCAGTCGCGCAGCCTCGAGGGTCGGTGCAGAGCTGCGGATTCCGGCGGCGGCCAGGAGCGCGACGGGGTCTGCTTCGACCTCGAGGCATCCACGGTTTCCGCACCGGCAGGGTCGATCGCCCGGTGGAACCGGGGTGTGTCCGACCTCGAGGGCGTAGCCCGTGCTTCCCAGATGGAGCCGGCCATCGATGACCAGGCCACCGCCGACCCCGATCTGCGCCGTCATCGCGTACAACATCTGCGCCGCTCCCTGGCCGGCGCCGTGCCGGGATTCCGCGAGAGCTGCCAGGTTGGCGTCGTTGCCGATGTGGACGCCGACATCGCGGTGACCGGCGCCGGCGAGCAGTCCGGTGAGCATCCGCCGGGCGGGCACCGACCGTGGCCATCCGAGGTGGTGCGCGGCGAGCGCCGTCCCGTCGGAACCGACCGCGGACGGCAGGGCCAGCCCGACGGCGAACGGCGGGCGGTTCGTGGTGGCCAGCCGCGCCGACACGAGTTCGGCGACCAGGGCGAGGACGGCCTGCGGGGTGGTGGGTTCAGGCAGCGGGATCTCGTCGATCGTGCCGAGTGTCCCGCCCAGGCGCACCGGTGCGATCAGGACCGATGTCGCCTGTACCTGCACTGCGAGAACTGTTGGGGCATCGGGATGTATCTCGATGGTGTGCGATGGGCGGCCGGTCGTTGGGCCACCGGCGTCCGCGCGAGTCGTCGACGCGGTCCGGATCAGAGACAGGTTCTCCAATTCGCGCAGGACCAGACCGGTGGCGGTACGGGTCAGCCCCAGCCGTTCGGTCAGATCGCTGCGAAGCGCCACCCGACGCGTGTGCGCAAGGGTCAGCGCCCTGGACAGCGAGGTGGCAGCCCTGGTCGGCGACATCTCGGGCGCGGCCGTCACAGGTCTATGGTATCTCTTTGTGAAGCGACTGGACAAAGCAGCGACCGGTGCTGCGCCGACTGCCCTCCTGGTCCGCGACCGACTGACCGTGGTGCTCTATGCCGCGCTGGGCATGCTGGGTTTCCTGCTCAACGGCATCGGCGCCATCCTCGCCCCGCTGCAGGACCAACTCGGCGTGACCCGTGCTGAGGTTGCCTTTTACCCCAGCCTTTTCGCGGTCGCGCTGATCATCACCGGGGTGTTCGGCGGTCCGTTCGTGCGGCGGGTCGGCCACCGGTTCGGACTTGTCGCGGCCATCACCGGGCAGATCGCCGGCGCCCTGCTGCTGGCGTCGTCGGTCCGGGTTCTGACGCTGATCGGCGCAGCGCTGCTCGGGTTGGCGTCGGCCCTGGTGATTCAACTCGTCCCGGCGGCGCTCGGCGCCCGCCATCCGCGCTTCACCACGGCCGTCCTGGGCGAGGCCAACGCTGTCAGCAGTTTCGCGAGCCTGCTTGCGCCCGCCGCCGTCGCCGGTGCGATCGGTCTCGGCGTCGGATGGGCAGCCGGGTACCTCTTGCCTGTGCTACCGGTGGCCGTCGCCCTTCTCATCCTGTTGCTGCTGCAACGCCGGGATTGGGAACAGACAGCGGACGCTGTCGGCGCGCAGTCAGAGCCGACGCCGGGACCCGGACTGGAGGCCGGCCGGCTCCTTCCGCGGTGGATCGTGTTGGTGCTCGCCATCAGTGTGGAGTTCTGTCTGGTCTTCTGGGCCGCTGACGCGTTCGCCGAATGGCACGGCGTTGGACCGGCGGCAGCACCGGTGCTCGCCGCAATGTTCCTGCTCGGCATGGCAGTGGTCCGCTCGGCGTCATCCCGGCTCACCGCGGGGCGGCATCCGCTGGTCGTCATCCTGTCGGCGTCCGGTGTCGCGATGATCGGATTCGCCGCGTTCTGGGCCTTTCCGAGCGCCATCGGAGCGGCGATCGGCTTGCTGATCGCCGGCGGCGGCGTCGCACTGCTGTACCCGGCGGCGCTGGCGCGATTGGTCGCCGCGTGGCCGCACGACCGGGACCGTGCAGCGGCCCGCGGTGCTCTGGCGTCCGGTATTGCAATCGGCGGAGCTCCGTTCCTGCTGGCCGCACTCTCCGACGCCTTCGGGTTGCGCGCGGCGTACCTCATCGTCCCCGGGTTGCTGATGACGCTGGCCGCGCTGACCGTGGTCAGCATGAGAACCCGGACGCGCCCAGGCGTCTGAATCCGAGCGCTCTGCCGCTGCGAGCTCACCCTCCCGCCGCGGCAGATCGGGTCAACTCGCCGTGACTGTGGCGGTGTTGCTCCAGAGAGTCCCTGTCAGGTCCGACCTGTCATCCCTTTCGTCGTTGGCCGAAAAGCTCAACGTGGTCCCGGGAGCGCAGGCGAAGTTGATCTCGTGGGAGAGCTGACCCGAAGAATCGGAGGTGCTGTCGAAGAACACATTCACCAGATTCGCAGTGTTCACGACACGGATGTGCACAACGTGGCTGGGAACGAACTTGCTGCCCGTGACGGTGAAGGAGGCTTGCCCGGCCGGGCCCCGGTAATCGACCGAGATCACCGGCGGGAGTGGCGGAAGTGGAATCGGTACCGGAGGTGGTGGCGGCGTCGGGACGTTTCTGACGGCGACCGTGGCGGTGCGCACGACCCTCGAATAACCGGTGCTGCCGACACCCTGGGCGGCGGCTTCGATGACGTAACTGCCCCCTTCGGTGAACCGGTGATCAAAACCCGACAGCGACGGGGCGTTGCGTATCACCTGGCCGCCTTTGAGGACCCGGAAAGTGAAGTCCGGTGGATTGCTGAGCACCCCGCGAATGCGCTGGCCGACAAATGGCCCGTATCCCGTCGAAGTTTGCAGCGGCGCGGTACCACTCGTCGGCGTGACGTCCAGGGAGAAGTCGAACGGCGCGGGAAATGCCTCGAAACCGCTGATCAACGAGCGGAGCGACGGCAGTTCGCTGACCTGGTCGTCAGGGGGAGAAAGGTGCTGACGAAGGCTCACCATACTGACCGACGGGAACGGGTAGCCGACAAAACCTGCGAACTGGCGGATCGACCTCATGTGGTGGTCTCCGAGTGCCGGGTGATGGAGCCCACCTGATCAGTCAGGCCGTCGATCAGCGCTTGCTGTTCCTTGACCACCTTGGTGAGCACGGCCACGATGTCCATAGGGGACAACCGATCGCGCTGTTGGTGCGATACCAGCTCGGGCGCATCCTCGGCGATGAATCCGACATTGCGGTGTCGACTGGAGTCCGCCTTGTACCGGAAGGTGACCGGGTTCAGGTCCCGGAGTGCGTCCATCGCCTGCTCGCCGGAGAGCTCCGTGACGTCGTCCTTGAGGGTCGCCGAGGAAGCCTGGCTGATCGTGCCGCCCACCTTGACGTTTCCGTGCACGTCCAGACTTCCGTCGACGCTGAGATTGTCGTTGAAATGGCTCTGGCCCTGAGCATTGAAGCCGCCGGTGACACGCGCGTGGGTGAAGATCGTCACCCCGGTCGAGTTCTTCACGCCGATTGCCAGTCGTTCGGTGACCTTCCCGTTGGAGAGCGGCCCCGTGAATTCGAGCCAGGCGCCGTCGTTGTCGCAATACCAGATCGCATTGCCTTTCGCCGGCCCCTGGCGGTTGAAGAATTGAAAGCCGGCTTCGGGCCCACCGGTCGAGACCAGGCCCTCCTTGCTGAAGGTGGCGACGTCCTCGCCCCGAGAGTCGGCGAACAATCGCGCGTTTCCCGCATGGGAATAGAGGACCCAGCGCTGCTCGCCAGGCTTGGTTCGGTCCCTGAATGCATAGCCCGCCAGCGGACCGGTGTTCTGCACTTCGGCGTCGGCGAGGTCGATGGTGTTCTCGTTCAGACGGATGTCACTGGGCATCGCGGCGTTTCCCCTGTCGATTGAGTGCGGCCGAGGGGCCGCTCCGGTGTGCCGGCAGGTTGCGGGCACCACACGACTGTGCAATCCCGGTGCACGGCGGCGCATGGGCAGGACGTGCCCATTTCAGGGGTGATCGCTGCGCAAACTTTCGCGCGGTATTGACGATGGCAGAGCCGCATTCGGGGCCGCCCGGTCCCCGATGAGGCCGCAGCGCCCTCTCGACGGCAGCACGATATCGAAGCTGCGGCCGCAGTAGGCCGACCCTTGGTGGCCGGCGCATGGCGCGCGCGGCCGATCAACGTCCCCTTGGAGTGACGTCCACGGTGCCGGTGCGAACCCGCGCCGGCCCGGCCCGCGTCATGTCGGTCGCCGGCGGCACTCATAACAGGTGCAGCACTCGTGACGGGGCGCGCAATCGAGGGTCCGTCGCTGCAGGTTCAGCCGTGGCCTTGGCGGAGGTGGTGGCCGTTCCGGTTCATCCGACCCTGTCCGCACAACCAGATCGGTGAGGTGATGATGACGCTGACCGAGATCGAGGATCGTTTCGAACAGATCAGCGAGCGGTGGCACTCGGACACCCGGTTCGAGAAGCAACGGGATCTGGCGGATCTGGATGACCTGTTGGCTGAACTCGACGACCTGGCCGCCGCTTCGGGAGCAGTCGCTCGAACCGTGGACGAATTGCGCGGGCGTATCGAGATCCTGATGGACGACGTCGACGCCTGCCTGGGCGGCGTGGCAGTGGTGATAGACCGCTCCGCCGGGATCAGTTCCCGGCGCAGAGCCGATTCCGGTGGGGCAACCGCCAGGTCGTGACTTCCTGCCCTGTCGCAGACTCCGACACGCGGACCACGATGGCATCGAGTCGGTTGCCTGTCCGAGGAGGTTGTGCGATGGACTCTCCCGTCCACCTGAGCTTCCACTGGCTGTATCCCGTCAAGCGCTGGATGTACCGCGGCGGGCACCCGAACTGGCTTGCACGGCAGATGAACCGCTTGGGCGCTCTGCAGTACTCGAAGGGGCTGTTGTCGCCGACGGAGGCCGTCACGCTGCACGTCCGCGGGCGAACCTCGGGAAAGACCATCACGTTCCCGCTCGTCCTGGTGGACCATGACGGCGAGCACTATCTGGTGTCGATGCTCGGCCCCGATGCCAACTGGGTTCGCAACGTCCACGCGGCAGGTGGCCGCGCGGTGCTGGAACGGGGTACGCCCAGGGACGTGCGCCTCGATGACGTGCCAGTCGATCTCCGCGGGCCCATCCTTCGCGATTACCTCGCGGTCGCTCCCGGGGCCCGGGCGCATCTGCCGATCGATCGACAGGCCCCGCTGTCCGATTTCGACCGGATCGCCGACCAGTTCCCCGTCTTCCTGGTTCGGGACCTGTAGGTCCCGAACCAGGAGAAGCCGTCAGCGCGTCGGCAGCGGCCGGTTCTCCAGACCTATCAGGCTGCCGTCGAGCATGACGTCGTCCTGCGCGGTGGCGATGCAGGTGATGTAGGTATCGCGGAGCACGCCGTCGGATGGTTCGACAACGCTGACCTTGTCACGGAAGTCGAGGATCTCGAAACGAATGGCGCCGTCGCGTGTGGGATCCTCCGAGCGCAGCAGGCGGCCGGCATAGGTCGCGCAGGACTGCTGCACCTCCGCGGCGGTGTACGCGGCGCTGCCCACCGCGGTCGTGCCGAGCAACTCGACCCCGTGTGGTTGTTCGCAACCCACCTGCTCGGAGTCGTCGAGCTGGTTGGTCAGCCAGCAGTTGCCGAAGTCGAAGGGCAGGACGCCGGAGTCCAGGACCCCTGCCAGCCTTCCGACATACGGCGTGCCGGTCGGCGCACCGATCACGCACGCAGACCAGTCCTGACCTACGAGGCGCTGGATGGCGGTGGGGCCGACCGGGGTGTTCTCGAAGTTGATCGCCGGAGTCCAGACGATGCTCGGCCGATTCGGCGAACCGTCGACGACCGGCGGGATCGATCCGGTGTAGGCGATGCTCTCCAATGCGCATTGCGACGAACTGGTCTGGTAGTCGATCATCGGTATCCGGTCCGGGGCGCCGGCGGCGAGATGAACCGACGACACCTCGCCCATGATGGGCCCGTCGCAGAACCCGAATACCGCGCTGGGGTAGTCGATGCCGTCTTCCCAGCCGGAGTCGGAACTGCCGTCATCCCACACGCCATTTCCGCGGTAGCTTCCGCCATCCAGCAATACCCGGATGTCGGGCACGGAAGTCACGCAGTCGCCGACCGCGGGCGGTCCGGCAATCACCACCGCCACGGCCTCGCCGGCGACGCGGCGCTGGGACCAGTTGGGCGCCACGACCGCGACCACCAGGACAGCGAGAACGACCACGCCACCCATCAGTCGTCTGTCCACCCCTCGACGGTAGTGCGCGGGAGGGCCGAGTGCCGACGCTGTTCCCGCACGGGGGTCGCCGCATGCGAACATGGCGCCACCTCTGAGCGACGTGGCGGTGCGGATGACGGGTGGCGCGGTGCGGGATCGATTGCTGCCGGACGCTCGGCAGGGGCGGGTGCTGGTCCGCCGGCCGGGCCCGCGACTGTCGGAAGGACTCCTCACCCACATCGACCGCTCACCGGTCGACCCGGACAAGGCGGCGCATCAGTGGGCCGGCTACGTCGCCGCCTTCGAGGCCAACGGCTGGCCGGCGATCGAGGTCGAGCCCGCCCCGGACTGCGCCGATGCGCCGTTCATCGAGGACACGATGGTGGTCAGCGGTGATTTCGTGGTGATCGCCCGGCCGGGAGCTGTTGCGCGGCAGGCGGAGACAGTAGGTGCGGGCGACGTTGTCCGCGCCCTCGGGATGGGCGCCGTCGAGATCATCGCGCCCGGGACGCTGGACGGCGGGGACGTCCTGAAACTCGGACTGACCTGGTTCGTCGGCGTCGGCGGGCGCACCAACGACGAGGGCTTGCGGCAGCTGATCCAGCTCACCGCCCCCCGCGGCATCACCGTGGTGCCGCTACCGATCTCCGGTGTGCTGCATCTGAAGTCGGCGATCACCGCACTGCCGGACGGAACCCTGCTGGCGAATGTGCCGGCCATCGGGCGACCGGACCTGTTACCGCCTCTGACACCGTCACCGGACCGCGGTCCGTGGCGGATGATCCTGCTCGGTGGTGACCGGGTGCTGCTCTCGACCAGCGCGCCGCGCACCGCGGAACTGCTCGTCGACCGCGGCTACACACCGATTGTGGTGGACATTTCCGAGTTCGAGAAGCTCGAGGCCAGCGTCACCTGTCTCAGCGTCCGCCTCAGGGGGAGCCTCACTGCCGGCTGAGGAGCGGTCGCAGCTGATCGAAAGCCCATCCACCCAACCGAGTCGGCGTCGACGTCCGAACGGTCCTTCGTTGTTCCGCGGTGAATCCGTCCCGCAGGCCCGTTGACATCGCGATCAGCGCGTCGATCGCCTTCGCGCCGAACCCGGCGCTCGACAGCATTCCGCGCATCTGCTCATCGGCGATCTGCTCCGCGCGCACGCTGATTCCGGTTGCGTCACTGATGATGTCCGCCACCTGGCGCCAGCTGAGATCCATCGGGCCGTGTACCGCCTGCACCTGTTGCCCCACGACGTCCCCGGCCAGCAGCCGGGTGACGGCGACCTCGGCGATGTCCCGCGGCGCAACCCAGGCGAGCGGATGGTCGACCGGCAGAACGATCGGGATGACGCCAGCACGGATGGCGTCAAGCTCGAAGAGCAGGTTGGTGAAGAAGTACCCGCACCGCAGATGCAGCACATTCCGCCCGGTCGCGTCGAGGAGTTCCTCCGTTCTCGCCAGGCCGTCGATCTCGCCCGCGCCCTGTCGCTTCTCGGCCCCGACGCTGCTCTGGAAGACCGTGCGCGGAATGGCATTGTGGGTCACCGCCCGGGCCACGTTCTGCCCCAGCTGGGTGTAGCCGGCGATCGGATCCTCCCGATCAACCTGCGGACTCACCCAGAACAGCCCGTCGACGCCCGCGGTCGCCTCGACGACCGCGTCACCGTCGCGCTGATCGACCTGCACGACGTCGGCCGCACTTCGCACATCGCCGTCCAATCGATCCGGATCACGAACCAGCAGCCTGGGGCGGAGCCCCGCCCGCAGGAGTAGGGCTGTGACATGCCGGCCGACGTTGCCGGTGGGTGTGGTGACCGCGATCAACATGGGGCCTCCTGTTACGAACGATGGGGACCACGGTAGGGACGAGCACCGACAGGACCGTCGGCCTTGACAGTCTGCTGTCAACACGACAGAATGCTGACATGACCTCATTCGTGTACCTCGCCGTCTACGACGGGCTGACCGACTGGGAGACCGGCCACGCGGTCGCCCACCTCAACGATCCGGAGCACCAACGTGTGCCCGGTCGCTACGCCGTCCGCACCGTCGCGGTGTCCGCCGCGCCGATCACCACCATGGGTGGCGTGCGGATACTTCCCGACGTCACCCTCGACGACCTCGATCCCGCCGCGAGCGCGATGCTGATCCTGCCCGGAGCACC
This sequence comes from Nakamurella sp. GG22, assembly GCF_052976845.2. Lineage (NCBI taxonomy): Bacteria > Bacillati > Actinomycetota > Actinomycetes > Nakamurellales > Nakamurellaceae > Nakamurella > Nakamurella sp. GG22. The sequence goes on from NZ_JBRIIO020000005.1 coordinate 192,132, forward strand.
CATCTGGGAGAGCGGCGGCAACGGCGAAATTGCCGCCGCCGCAACCGCTTTCGTCGAGGCGGGGGTCCCGGTGGCGGCGATCTGCGGAGCCACTCTCGGGTTGGCTCGAGAGGGCCTGCTCGACGACCGGCGACACACCAGCAACGGGGCCGACTATCTGGCGTCCAGCGGTTATGCCGGCGCCGCCCACTACCTCGACGAGCCCGCCGTCACGGACCGCGGGGTGATCACCGCCGGCGCGCTCTATCCGGTCCAGTTCGCCGCAGCGATCTTCGAGACCCTCGACGTCTACACGCCGGCGGTGCTGGAGGCCTGGACCGGGCTGTTCGGTACCGGCGATCCGTCGTGGTTCCCGCGGTTGATGCAGGCGGTATCGGCGTGACCATCAGGGTCACCGAGGCGGGCCCGGTCTCCGGCCGAACCGCGGCGGGCGACGCTCTGACGGAGATCGTGCTGGCCACCTTCGCGCTGAACGGGCGGTTTCTCGCGGCGGCGGAGGTGCTGTCCCGTCCCGCCGGTCTCACCGCGGCGCGCTGGCAGGTACTGGGGGCGGTGCTGCGTGAGCCGCTCACCGTGTCCGGCGTCGCCCGTGCCATGGGGCTGACCCGGCAGAGCGTGCAAAGGCTCGCCGATCTCCTGGTCGATCAGGGACTGGCCGAGTATCGGTCCAACCCGGCGCATCGGCGGGCCATGCTCCTGGCCGCCACCCCGGCCGGGCTGGCTGCGGTTCGCGTCATCCACGCCGACCAGGTTCAGTGGGCGGACCGGATCACCCGCGACATCGGCGCCGATGAGTTGGCGGGCATGCTCGCCACGATGGAACGTCTGCTGACGGCGCTGGACCGAGATCCGGTCATTGCCGGGGGTCGGCCAGCAACGCCGTGAGGACGCGTGACGCCTCGGCGGTGCCCATGTCATGGGTCGCTTGGGCGTGCCTGGTTCGGCCTTCGCGTTGGGTGATCAACGCCTTCCACAGCGCCCAGCCGCGTCCCCTGGCCCAGCGGGCGGCATCCGGTGCGAGGGTCGCGCGGAACAGTTCCCGGGCGTCGGCGTCCAGCAGTGTCCAGCCGATGACCAGATCGCAGGCAGGGTCGCCCACGCCGGCGCAGCCGAAGTCGATCACCGCGCCGAGGGTTCCGTTCCGGATCAGCAGGTTTCCCGGCGCGACGTCACCGTGGAACCACACCGGAGGGCCGTCGAACGGTGCGTCGAGGGCCGTCTGCCAGATCCGGGTGGCGACGACCGGATCGACCAGATCAGCGATAGCTTCGATGGATTCACGGGTCTCGGCGTCATACCAGGAGAGCGGGCCGCCGCGGTACCCGGTGTGCAGGCCGGGGCCGGGTCCGTCGGCGGGATCCACCCGGTAGAGCGCGAGGAGGAAGCGTGCCAATTCGACGCCGAGAGCGTTCAGATCGACGTCGGCGCCCTCCAGCACCGTGCGGCCCGCCAGCCACCGATAGACCGACCACGGAAAGGGATAGCCGGTCCCCGGCTCGCCGAGACCGATCGGCTCCGGGATCGGCACCGGAAGTTGCGGGGCCAGCGCCGGCAACCATCGCTGTTCCTTCGCGACCTGCACCGCGTAACCCTCGGCGCTGGGCAAGCGGACCAGCATGTCGTCGCCGAGCCGGAAGGTCCGGTGGTCCCAGCCGCCCGGTACCACCGGCTCGATACGAAGGTGCCCCCACTGCGGGAACTGGGCGCGGATCAGCGCACGCACCAGGTCGGTGTCGATGGTGACCGGCGCCGCAGACATGGCAGGCATCATGACTGCCGTCCGCGTCGCCGTGCCAGCCGATATCCGTCCGGATCAGCGCCAGGCGCCGCGGGTGTACTGCGCCGGGTAGGGGGCCTGCGCTGCCGGGATGCCCGATTCGTGTGCCGCGCGCAGCGGCCAGGCCGGTTCGCGCAGGCCGGCCCTGGCCAGCAGCACGAGGTCGGCCGACCCCTCGTCCAGGATCTGCTGCGCCTGCGCCGGCTCGCTGATCAGGCCGACAGCGCCGGTGGCGATACCCGCCTTCGTTCGCACATCACGGGCGAACGGCACCTGGTAACCGGGCTCGACGGTGATCTTCTGGCGCGGGTCCAGGCCGCCGGAGGAGACGTCGATCAGGTCGACGCCCTTGGCCGCCAGCACGGAGCCGAGTTCTGTGGTGTCCTGGATCGTCCATCCGCCGTCGACCCAGTCGGTCGCCGACAACCGCACGACCAGCGGTTTGTCGTCCGGCCAGTTCGCGCGGACAGCGTCCACCGCCTCCAGCAGGAAACGACAGCGGTTCTGAAAGCTCCCGCCGAAACCGTCCGTACGCCGGTTCGACAGCGGTGACAGGAATTGGTGAGCGAGATACCCGTGAGCCCCATGGATCTCGATGAGGTCGAACCCCGCGTCGACGGCGCGGCGGGCAGCGTCGCCGAAGGCGACAACGATGTCGGCGATCTGGTCGACGGTCAACTCGGCGGGCTCGGCGTAGTTGCCGAAGGCCACCGCCGATGGTGCGTGCGCCTGCCATCCTCCCTGGTCGGCAGGGACCGAACCCGTACCGCGCCAGGGCGCATACGTCGACGACTTGCGCCCGGCATGACCGAGTTGCACGCCGATCCTGGTGTCCTGTTCGTGCACGAAGTCGACGATCCGCCGCCAGGCCCTGACCTGCTCGTCGTTCCACAGTCCGGTGTCCTGCGGGCTGATCCGGCCGTCCGGGGTGACCGCCGTCGACTCGGTGATGATCAGCCCGAAACCGCCGACGGCACGGGACCCGAGGTGGACCAGATGCCAGTCGGTCGGCACGCCGTCCTCGTGTTCCACGCTGTACTGGCACATCGGGGAGAGCCAGATCCGGTTGCGGGCGGTGAGCCCGCGCAGCGTGATCGGATCGAACAGGGACGTCATGGGAATCAGTGCCTTTCGTGGCTATCGGTGCGGCTCAACGGCCAAGGAAAGCGCGGCCGTTGGCGCTCAGCGTGTGCGGTCGGGCGCGCTACCCTCACCATGCACGAAACAGATTCGCAGGAGCGGTAATTCCTCGATGACACCGCCGAGAAGTGTCGCGGCGACGGCGGTGGCGGTTTCCGTCGGGTTGCCGATCAGATTCGCCAGGTAGTGCTCGGACCACTCCGGTCGGGGCAGCTGCATGGGGTGGATCAGGACCGCGAGATCGAGAGCCGCTGCGGTCCCGACGATCTCCCTTAGCACTCCGCCGTCAACCGAGCGGCCGGCGACGAGCGGGGGGACCGCGACACCCGCGATGCCCGGTGTCGCCGCGAGCGCCGTCAGCTGGGCCCGGCTCGTGTCGGCGTCCTCAGTGCGGCGGACAGGGCCAGCTGGGCCGGCTCCCACTTGCGCAGCGCCGCCCGGATGTCACCGTCGGCCTGCTGCAGGGCGTCGTGCAGTGCCCAGACGTCGGCGGCGGCCTTGGCGGTGCCGAGCGGAAAGGCTGGGTCGCGACCTCTCCCTCCGCCATGTCGCGATCGTGGGATTGCCGACGGTGGTTGACGCACAACGGTTGTCGCACCTCGAACAACGCTCGCTGACCGCGGTGGCCGAGGTGGCCGCGAGGCGTCGCCCTCGCCCCCTGGTGGCGATGTACCGGGGGCTGCTGGTGACCCTCTGGCCGACCGGCGACACCGAGCCCGCCGGCGGACTGTTCGCCCGGCAATCGGGCGACATCGTCCGGCGCGCGATGAGGTCTGTCCCGGACGTGACCGGCGCGACGGTGGCCGTGTCCGCGGCCGGCCACCGCAACTACCCCGAGGCGTATCGGACTGCCCGCGGTGCGCTGGAGCTCGCCACCCGGTCCGGGCGAACCGACAGCACCGTCACGCTGGAGGATCTTGGCGTCGCAGGCCTGCTCCTGCAACTCGACGACGCCGACCAACTGCTCGAATTCGCCGACCGCACCCTGGCGGAGATCCGACGGCACGACGTACAGCGGGGCTCCGACCTGCTGCGCACGCTGCGGTGCTACCTGGACAACCGGCAGAGCAGGGCCGCCACTGCCCGTGCGCTCCATGTGCACCCCAACACCGTCACCCAACGGTTGCATCGGATCGAATCGCTGTCCGGTGTCGACCTCGGCAAGCCGGACACGATCGTCCGTATCCAGGCGGCGCTGACGCTGATCGACGTCGCACAGGTGGACCGGCAGCTCTAAACGCGGTTCCCACCGCGGCGTCACGGCGACCACCGCGCCGGCGATCCTCGGTCGGTGGCCGGCCGACGGTCTTCTCAGCAGGGACATCCGCCCGGTCAGGTGCCTCGATTCCCTGCTGGGACGTCACTCGACAGTCGGCCGGAGCGCCGAGTTCCCAGATACAGCCCGATGACGACAACCGCGATGCCGCACCACACCATCGGGCCGGGGGCGGGTGCCCCGAGTGCCAGTCCCACGAGCGCCGCCGCGACGGGGGCAACGCCGGTGAGCAGACCGGCACGTCCCGCCCCGAGCGCTCCCACGCTCGAATACCAGAGGACGAAGGCGATGGCGGTGACGCCGACCGCCAGATAACCGATCGCCAACCACTCCTGAGCGCGCAATTCAGTGATGGCGGTAGGACCTTCGGTGACGAGGCCGAGACATCCGAAGACCACCGCGGCCATCCAGGTCGCATGCACAGAGACGCCCCAGGCGCCGTGCCGGCCGAGCACCGGAACCGCGAGCAGGGTGAAACCGACCTCGCAACCCAGCACGGTCGCCGCCCAGACCAGGCCCACCGCATCGCTGCGTCCGACTCCGGTCACCAACGCCGCGCCGCAGGTGACGACCAACGCCGCAACCAGCAGCGCGGGTCGGGGGCGTCGGCCCTCGAGCAGCGGACCGGCAATGCCGAGGACCAATGGGACGCACGCGACAGCAACCCCCAGGACCGCCGGTTCGGCGTGCCGGGAGCCCTGTACGAGGGCGAGGTTGAAGACCACCAGTCCGGTGATCACCACTCCGAGCAGCCAGCACCACTCCCGGCCCTGCGGTCGCAGCACGCGGCGTCCGGCCACTCTCGCGATTGCCATCAGCAACAGGCACGCCGCGGCGTATCTGAGTGCCTGTGCGGTGAACATCGGCCCGCCCACGAGGACGGCGGAGATCGCGACGCTGCCGCCGACGAAGACCATCGCCGACGCTCCGGCCAGGACAGCTCCGGTCAGGACAGCCCCGGTCGGGACCGCGGGCCCGGTCTTCTGCGGTGCCGGGAGAGCTGGCGATGCGGAAGGAAACACAACGGGGGTGCCGACTGGATCGGCTGGAGAGGAATTGCGCACGCCTGCAAGACTGGGCGCGGATTGGTTCGATGAGAAGAACCACTTTGTGTCCGATGACATGGACCAATGAGGTGACCGATGAGCAACGCAGGGACGGACTTCCTGCAGTTACACCGGTCGGCGGCGCCCGTGCGGGGGCTGACCGACTGGCTGGTCAGGGAGCTGCGCTCGGCAGTGGCCGACGGGCGTCTGCCGGCGGGCACGGAACTCCCGCCGAGCCGGACGCTGTCCACCGACCTGGGTGTGTCGCGCGGTGTCGTCGTGCAGGCCTACCAGCGGCTGGTCGACGAGGGCTTGCTGCTGACCAGGACGGGATCGGGCACCACCGTGGCGTCGGTGGACAGGCAACCCACCGTTCCTCCTGGTGAGCAGGCTGCCGAGCCGCCCGACGTCAGCGTTGATCTGTCGCCCGGGCTGCCGGACCTCGCCGCTTTCCCGCGCGCCGCGTGGCTGCAGGCGGAACGTGCTGTCCTGCAATCGGTACGGACGTCGGACCTGGGTTACGGAGACCCCCGCGGCTCGGCTGCGCTGCGGGGTCAGCTCGCCGGATGGCTCGCCCGCACCAGGGGGCTTCGGGTCGAGCCCGGCCAGATCATCGTGGTCGCCGGAGTCGCCCAGGCGCTGGCACTTCTCGCGCAGACGCTGTACGGGCGCGGTGTCCGGCGGATCGCCGTCGAGGACCCGGGGTCTCGTGGGGCACGGGAGGAGATGGCGCATTGGGGCCTTGAGCCGGTGCCCGTGCGGGTCGACGAGCACGGGATGGACACGGCCGAGTTGAGCGACTCCGATCTGCGGGCCGCGCTGCTGACACCCGCCCACCAGTTCCCGATCGGGGCCGTGCTCGCGCCGGAGCGACGGCGCGAGGTCATCGCATGGGCCTGTGGCACCGACGGGCTGATCATCGAGGACGACTACGACGCCGAGCACCGGTACGACCGCGCCCCGGTCCCGGCCCTGCAGGCGTCGGCGCCCGAACACGTCGCACACACCGGCAGCACCTCGAAAACCCTGGCCCCGGGTCTTCGGCTGGGCTGGTTGGTGCCGCCCGCCCATCTCTACGACGACCTCGTCCGGGCCAGGTACAACAGCGACCTGGGCAGTCCTGCCATCGGTCAGCTGGTCCTGGCGGAGCTGATCTCCAGCGGTGCGTACGACCGGCACATCAGGGCGGTCCGGAGCCGGCAGCGTGTCCGCCGGGACGCGGTCGTGGAGGCACTGAGCCGGCACGTGCCGGATGCTCGGATCGAAGGTGTTGCCGCCGGTCTGCACGTCGTGGTGACCTTCCCTGCCGCGGTGGATCTGGACGACGCAGTGCTGGCCGAGAGATTGCGCGCCGCAGGCATTCTCGTGCAGCCGCTGTCCTGGCATCGGATCAAACCGGGACCGCCGGGGATCGTTGTGGGCTACGCGGCCCACCCACCCGACCGGCTGCGGCAGGCCGTGGAGGCCATGGCCGCGCCGATCAGGGAGCTCACCGCGCGCCGGACGGCGCGCTGTTAGCCGCTTCTCGTCGCCACCTGCGGTGCTGCACCAGCCTGACCGTCATCAGCCCGACGGCGCCGACCAGGAGCAGCCACGACGCCCAGCTGAGGGCCTGCTTGGCGAGGGAGGCAATTCCCATCAGCTCCGCGGCGGTGCCGGGGTCGGCCGGGTATACGGCCAGCGCAACCCAGGCCGCCGCGTTCTCCAAGTAGTCAAAGGCGCTTGCGATCAGGGGGGCCGCCGCAAGCGCGACGACCGGGCTGCCCGGTCGGCTCACCCGGGAGAGGGTCAGAGCGAGGGCGGAAGCAAGGAAGACGGCGAAGATTGCCGGGTAGAACAGATCGGCGATCTGCAGATTTTGATAGGCCTCCCGCCCCGCGGCACCACACCCGGCCAGGAAATCCCGCAGGTCGTCCGCGGAGCTGTAGAAGCGGACGTCCGGGGGCTCCTGTCCGCAGCGCGCCGTGACGTGGCCGATCGAGAAGGAAAGCGAGGACGCGAAGAGCGCCGCCGCCGAGACCAGGAACAGGGCGCCTGCGCCGATCAGCAATCTGACGTCGGCGAACCTGCGCATCAGGGACGACACAGCGATCACGGCACTCATGGGACCTCCTCGGTAGGGATGATAGTGTGAACAGTGTTCACGAAATGAACGACGTACACAAGGAGTTTTCCGTGATCGATGGCGAATCCAGCCAACTCCGCCGACGCGGCCGCAACCGCCAGGCCATCCTGGATGCGGCGCTGGAGCTGATCGAGAAGTCAGGAGTCGACGGCTGGTCGATGCGGGAGCTCGCCGGCCGGGTCGACTACACACCGGGCGCGCTATATCGGTACTTCGACAGCAAGGCAGCCCTGCTCGAGGTCTTGACAGCCGATGCCATGCAACAACTTCGAGCGCGGATGATCGAGTGCCGATCCGATGACGGACCGCTGGCGCTGCTGGAAGAACTGGGCCTGGCGTACCTGGACTTCGCCGCCACGCGGCCCACGTTGTTCCGGATCGGGCTGATCCAGACGCCTAGCCGGCGCACCTCGCTGAGCAGCGCACCCGGCGCTGCAAGCCCGTATGCGGTGCTTCTCGACGCGGTTCGAGCGGCGGTGGCCGTCGATGACATCACGACGGGCAGCACGTTCACGGACGAGCACGTCGCCTTCACGATCTGGGCGACGGTGCATGGCATGGCTGTGCTGGAGCAGACTCACCTGAGCGAATTCGATGCCGATTTCGCGGCCATTCACCGTCCGGCACTCCGAAGATTGATCACCGGGCTGGCGACCGGGACGTGATCTGCGGGTCACGCTTCCTTGAGATCGGTCCGCGTCAGGTAGGCCAGGGTGACCGGTTGGCCCTTGAGCTCCGAGGGCCAGAAAGTCACGGTGTAATGCGACGGGGTGGCATTGCTGACACCTGTTATCTCGCCAGGAGTGCCTTTTCTGATGACGGGCGAACGCCCCTTGCAGATGTCATGGGTGGCGACGACCGGGAACGGGATGCGAGCCATCATCGTCGACTCCTGTCTCGAAGTGCTTGTGACGCTGAGTGTAAGTCGTAGCGGCGAACGGGTGAAAGAGCACGAACGGGTGCACCGCTTCTCGATGGTGTGACGGTCGGTCGAAAGCGCGGATCCAAGTCCTGCCGTCGGTGTGCCCTAGGGTGGTCGCCATGATTGTCGGGCAGACGGCTGTCTGCGCGCGGCTCGAGGAACTGCTGTCGGCCGTGCGTCGTGGGGACGGCGGGTCACTGGCTCTGATCGGCCCGGCCGGAATCGGAAAGACAACGCTGCTCCAATTCGCCGCCGATCGGGCCGCCGGACTCCGGATCCTGCGTGCGACCGGATCTCCGGCCGAGGAAGGAATTCCGTATGCGGGATTGGCTCAGGTTCTGACGCCAATTCTCGAATGGTCGGAGTTGCTGCCGCCGATGCAGTCCGCGGCCATCGACGCGGCGCTGGCCATCGGCCCTTCCGCCGGGCCGGACGCGTTTCCGGTCTACGCCGGAACGCTGGGACTGCTCGCAGCGGCGGCGGCAGACACCGCAGTGGTCGTGCTGGTCGACGACGCCCAGTGGCTCGACGCGGCGTCCCTGCAAGCGCTGATGTTCGCGCAGCGGCGGCTGGTGCACGACCATGTGGTCGTCATCCTCGCGGCCCGCCCGCAACCCGACTCCACGGCGGCGTGGGCCGACCTGCCCAGCCTGGAGATTGCGGGGCTCGGTGTCGAAGCGGCCAGACTCCTGATGCTCGATCGTGGTCTCACCGTGAACGACGAGGTTCTCGGCTGGCTGGTGCGTGCGACCGGCGGCAACCCACTCGCGATTCTGGACCTCCCGACCTACCTGCCGTCTGCGGAACTCGACGTCCAGGCGCACCGGTCGCAGCCGGCACCGGTCGGACCGGTCCTGACAGCCGCCTACGGACAAGCGATGTCGACGATGACCGCGGAGCAGCGGCAGGCACTGCTGATAGCGGCGATGCTCGACGACACCGACCTCTCGGTCCTGCACCGGGCGCTGCAAGCGGCGGACCTGTCGGTTCTGCAACTGGAGGGCGCCGAGGACGCCGGCTTGCTGGGCCTCGAGGGGCCCACCGTGGCCATGCGGCACCCGCTGGTGCGTTCCGCGGTGATCCAACTTGCCAGCCCGAGCAATAGGAGGGCCGCTCATGCGGCCTGTGCGGAGGCGTTGCGGCAGTCATCGCGGCGCACCGACGCCGATGCGAGGGTGTGGCATCTGGCCGACGCCACGGTCGGCGCCGACGAGACCGTTGCGGCACTCCTGGAGGAGCAGGCGAAGGCAGCCGCGGCGCGAACCGGTTACGCGGCAGCATGTTTGATCAACCAACGCGCGGCGGAGTTGAGTGCACCCGGCGATGGCCGGACACGGCGCCTGCTCGCTGCGGCGGAGGCCGGTCTGGCGGCGGGGCTGTCGGCCGAGAGTCTGAAGCTGCTCAGCAGGCTCGACGGCGAAACCCTCACGTCCGATGTCCAGACCGCGCAGATCGCCCACCTGCGAGGAAAGCTCCGCAGCGCGGCGGGGGACCCTCCTGGCGCGGCACGCGAGCTCGAACGACAGGCCGAGGCCATCCGGCACGTCAGCCCGGACCTTGCGGTCCGCATTTCGGTCGACGCGGCGTTCTCCGCAGTGCTCGCCGGCGAGATGGATCGGGCGGTGGCAGCCGGCAACCTCATCGCCGCCGTGCCGGGCGGTCCGGTCACGGCGGCTATGGCCGACCTGATCCTGGGGACGGTGCATGCCCTGCAGGGCGCGGGCACGGACGCCCGTCCGCAGTTGGACAGCTCCCGACGGGTCTTCGACGTGCCGGACCCGAACAGCCAGCTGCTGGAGCCGCTCGTCTATCTGGGCACCGCCTACACCTTGATCAATTCCTTCACCGACTCCGCGCCGCTGCTCGAGCGTGCCATTGCGGCTGCCCGCCTTCGGGGGGCCATCGGAATTCTGCCGTTCGCGCTGGCGATGTCGGCGACGACGGCATATCGGACGGGAAACTGGGACACCGGCTACGCGCAGGCATCGGAGGCCGCGGCCCTGGCCGCGGACAGCGGCCAGGCGCACATCTGGCCGAATGCCGTCGTGGTGATCGCCCAGATCGACGCCGCGCGCGGCCTCGAGCGCGCACGGGCGCACATCGTCTCGGTGATCCGGGAGTCGTCGGCGATGGGCACCAGGTTCCTCGAGGCGCAGGGTCACAGCATGCTCGGGTTGCTGGAGCTGAGCCTGGGTCGTCCGGCGGACGCGGTGCAGCCACTGGAGACCTGCGGACGGTTGTCGCGGCAGTTCGGGTTGTTCGAGTTGGGTCACCTCCAATGGGCGGCCGAACTGATCGAAGCCGAAACCCGGAGCGGACAGAACGCCTATTCCGCCGAGACCCTGCAGGTGATGCGTGGCGCGGCCCATCCCGGCGCCACCACGCTGAACCGCGCACTGCTGGCGCGCTGCGAAGGCATCCTGGCCACCGATGGCAGTTGGGAGGACAGCTTCCGCCGTGCCATCGAACTGCACGGCGGGCCGAACCTGCGGCCTTTCGAGCTCGCCCGGACCCGGCTGTGCTTCGGCGAGCGACTGCGGCGGCATCGACGGCGCAGGGACGCACGCGACCAGCTGTCGCAGGCGTGGGAGACCTTCGCGCATCTCGGGGCCGACGCGTGGGCGCAGCGGACCTCGCAGGAGATCGCGGCGCTGGGCGGTGGCGCACCCGGACCGGTCCGGCATGTCACCGACCTGCTGACGCCACAGGAATTCCAGGTTGCTGCGACGGTCGCGGGTGGAGCGACGAACCGGGAGGCGGCCAGCGCGCTGTTCCTGAGTCAGAAAACGATCGAATTCCACCTCAGCAACATCTATCGGCGCCTGAGGGTGCGGTCCCGCGCCGAGCTCGCGCTGGCATTGGACGGGCGGAACCGGTTGGCGGAACCCTCGCCGCACCCCGATCCGGATCCGGCGGAGTGAGACGGTCGGTGATGTCCGCGCCGGGCGTGCAGCGTCGACCCACATCATCCGGGCGGGGCCAACAACGTGGCCACCCCTCGAGGCCACCAGGTCAGTAGTCCGGTGCTCGTTCGATCACGCCCCGCCCGGTAGCGGGTCGAGGCGTAGTTAGTCATCCGACCGGTGGTCCGCGCATCCGGGGGGCACCCTGGTTGCGGGCTCTTCACGATCGAGGGTCAACGGCGCAGCCGATAGCGCAGGTGAAGCACCCGGTTGCCCTGAACAATGACGTCCGGCCCTTCCAGCAGGTGCTGCGCGTCGACGGAGCCGAAGTAACGCTTACCGGACCCGAGAACGACGGGTGCGACGTCCATGCGTACCTCGTCGACCCAACCTGCGGCCAGCGCCTGGCCGCCGACGTCGCCAGCAGCGAACTCGACAATGCGGTCACCCGCAAGCTCCCGCGCCTTGGCCACGGCCGCCTCGATGCCGTCGACAAAGTGGAACGGTGCCTGGAGGTCCCAGTCATCGGGGGCACCCCGATGACTCACCACGACCACATGGTCGATCCCACTCGGAGGCGTCCCGTCCCAGCCGTCGGTGATGTCGAAGGCGTGACGGCCAACGATGGTCACCCCGACCTCGTCCCAGTACGGCCGGACGTAGTCGAACGATGCCTGCGACACCTTCAGAACGCCACTGTCGTCCAACGGCACGTCACCGCTGACCAGCCACTCGAAGATCGGACCGGGATCGTCGTCCTCAGCCGCGATGAAACCATCCACCGAAACCGACGCGTTCATGACCACTTTGCCCATGGATTCCTCCTCTGTTCGGAGTCCCGAGTCTTGTGCGGCATGAGCTGTCGCTCTTGTACGAAATCAATCGGCCGGGAGCGGCCAGCCGTCCAGGACGTGGTCGGGATGATCGCGCAGGAAGTGCCGCCGGACTTCGGCGTACCGGGTCGGCGTCAGCCCGGTGAACTCGCGGAACTCGCGCACGAAGTGGGCCTGGTCGAAGTAGCCCGCGCCAGCGGCAACGTCTCCCCAGTCGATCGGTGCAGCGACGTCGAGCGCCAATACGGTGGAGCTGAAGCGGTAGCTGCGAGCCAGCCGTTTCGGCGTGACACCGATGACGGCCTTGAACCGCTTCGCCACATACGTGCTGCTGGCTCGGGCCGCCACACCGATTTCGCTGATCGGCACTGTCCCGCCTGTCGCCGCGACGGCGCTGCTCATGTGGCGGACCACGTCAAGACCGTCGATCGCCCGCAGCCGTCGCACCAGTTCCGCCTCGAGCAACATCAGCATTTCGTGCGGTGCGTCCGCCAGGGTCAGTCGGTGTCGCAATTCAGCGATCGCGGGGCGGCCCCAGATCTGCTCCACCGTCGCAGGTCGGTCGCACAACTCGGCCGCGGGCACCGTGAGAAACGGTGCGAGGCCCCACGGCCTGAAGTGGACGCCCACGGACCGGGTCGGGGTCGGGTAGCCGAACTCCCACGCACGCGTGGGCGTGCTGACCGCGCAACCGTCGGCGTACTCCACGGCGTCTATCTCGGTGCCCGCGCGGATGAGAAATGGCGCCCCCAGGTTGACGATGAGCAATGGCGCGGGCGCCGCCGGCAGCATCAACCGGGAGTACGGCGGTGTGCCCTCCAGGTAATAGAGGTCGTCGATCAGTCCGTCCAGCGGCGGACCGGGCACCTTGGACAAATACTCCACGCCGACATCATTGCCGACCGCCCATCCGGCATCACGCGCCACCGCCAGCATCGAGCGGGCGCCGTTGCGTGAGAAGCGCCCCGGCGCAGTCGGTCCCGACGACACCCTTCGTTCTAGGTGCCGCGGCAAGCGCACACGATGCCCGGGCGTCATCGGGTGAGAACGGTGAACCCACCCGCCTCGATCCTCACGCGCGGATCAGCGGACCCGCTCGTCGTCCGGCTGACCAGGCGCCCTGACCGGTCGTAGGCGGCGACGGTGGCAGCGCCGGTGCCGCCGAGATCGACACTGCGGCGCTCGGGTGTGGCCGACTTCGACGTGAGCAGGGCGGTGTGGTGTTCTGCCCCGTCGCTCAGCAGCGTGGCGACCTCCGGCATCACCATCAGCGCATCGAGAAGCCCGGTGCCGCGGGTGGTCCGGACCGAGACCGTGGTGGCCCTCGCCGTGACGTCACGGCGCATTTCGATCGGCAGCAACTCGATCGGCGACGGCGCATTGCCCTGCGCGCCGACCGCGCCGTACCGGATTGTTCCGAGCCTGAGCCGGTCGGAGAAGACGGTGCTGCGCGCGGTCGAGCCCTGTTGCAGGCCGACCACCGGTTGAACCAGCCGCGGCTGCGTGCTCTTCGGCAGTCTCCAGGTGACGGTGCTGCCGGCCGAGGCGGCGACATATCCGTTGCCACTCCAGAGCGACTCGCCCGTCCAGCCGTCTTTCAGGGTGGTGATCACCGCACCGGCCGTCAGCCGGGCGTCCTCCGCCTCCAACACCGCCAGGCCGTCCCGCACACGGATCGACGCCGACGCCCGGGCGAGCGCGGCCAACTCCGGCCGGGCGTCGAGCACCTGCATGGTGAGCAGGCCGTGGATGGTGGATTCCGCACCGGAGTTGCGGTTGACCGTTCCGTCGGGCTGCACACCGTCGTAGGTGACGCCGGTCGCCGGGTCGTAGACCGGGACGCCGGCAGCGTTCTGGCCGAAGAACCAGCCTGCCGCGATGCCTGCAACGGTGCTGATACCGGGCCGGTGTGCGGCCGCCCCGACAGCGGCCAGGCCCTGCACCCGGGCGTCCGCGCCGTAGGCGATCTGGACCCGATCTCCGGAAGTGGGCAGGAGGCCGTTCACCGGGCCGGTGGAGGTGAGCAGTTGCGGGGTGAAGCCCGCCGTGTCAGCGACCGCCGTCCGGAGCAGGGCGCGGTCACCCAGCACCCTGCTCGCCGCGGCGAGAGCCGCCGGCATGTTCGCGCCCCAGGCATGCCAATCCGATCGGGACAGCGCCCACGGCAGGATCGCCCGGTACGGCCAGCTGCGCACCGACCCCGCGGACATCTTGGCGATACCGACCGACAGCTGACGGAGCGCGATCCGGGCGGCACTGTCACCCGACGCCGCGACGTACGCAGCCAGCCCGAGCACCGCCTCCGAGCTGGCGTCCGCCCCGTCGACGATCAGCCAGTTCGGCACCCGCACACCATGGATCACCTGGTAGGTGCCGTACCGGACGAGCACGTCCCTGCGCAACGCGGTGACCGCGAGATCCATTCTGGCCTTGAGGAACTCGGCGAATTCGGCGTCGGCCTCCTTGAATGCGGCGTATCCCTCACCCAGCGCCCACAGCGTGCGGGCCAGCCAGTAGGAGGCGTCGGAATCCGACGGGTCCGGTAGCTCGACGGGAGTCGGTGAGGGGTTGAGCGTGCCGTCCGGCTGCATCCAGAGCACGACCTCCCCGGCCTTGGGCCCGGTGAGCGTCTGCAGATAGGTCAGTCCGCGGAGTTGCTGGTAGGCCTGCTCCTTCGCCGCCTCGTCACCGGTGGCCCGCCATTGCCGCAGGTACACCACCGCGGCCCTGGAGATGTCGTCGGCGTCGTAGGCGCCCTGACTGTAGGTGTTGGTCGCGGCATCGTAGGGACCGCCGCCGACCCGCTGGAACGTACCGCCGTCGCGTGCATCCGCGTACACCCACAGCACACCGACGGTCGGCTCCTGCGCGAGCCGATACGTGCTGTGTGCGGCCGTGTCCTTGACGGCGACCTGCTCGGTGAGGAAATCCAGGTGCGCGAGATTGGTGAGCGGCGCGCTCGGGCGCGCGGGGCCGGCGGCCTGCCCGACGGCCTGTCCGACGGGACCGACCAGCGTCACGGCAAGGGTCAAGGTGAGCGCTGCACTGATCGCCCTGCCGGCCAGCGTTCCGGTTCTTCTCACGAGTCCTCCTGAATGCGGTCGAGTTCGGCCACCCCGATACGGGAATCGGCCATGCCGTAGAACACGAACTGCCGCGCGTCGATCTGCTCGACGGCGGTGGGAAAGACGACGTTGGGCACGATGCCGCTGCGTTCCTCGGTCAATTCGGCTGTGAGCAGCGGGCTGCTGGTACGGGCGAGCACGACGCCCGGGTCGTCGGCGGCCAGGATCATCGCGCCGGCGGCATAGTTGACCAGGGGTTGGTGGTCGACACCGGGCAGCAGCCTGCCGGTGACGCCGTGGTGCACCAGCAGCCAGCCCTCGGGGATGCGCAGCGGCGGGGGACCGGCACCGATCTTCAATTCCTCGAAGGCGAACTCCGGCAGCGCGACGAGACGATGGTCTCGCAGCCGGGTGAGCGCGGTGATGTCGGCGAGCACTTCCTCGACCGGCACCGACGAGAGCCAGATACCCGGGCGGTCGTCGGTCAGCCCGGCTGGAAGGTAGGTCCCGATGCCGGGCGCTACCAGGTCCAGATCCCAGGTGGGGCGGTGCAGCGCCGCGAAGCACGGCCGGCCGTCAGGCCCGGGGATCGGCCCGGGAAAGAAGACGACATCCTTGTTCGTGAAATGGTTGAGGTCGATATCGAGCGCCGGCTGATACCCGAACTGCAACGGACCCAACCGTTTCCACTCTCGCACGTCGGTGGCCACGGCGAGTGCCGTACGGGGGCCGAGCGGACCGTAGGCGACATAGGTCATCACATGGGCAGCCAGGTCCGGGATCCAGGTGATCCGTGGATCTTCGACGCCGCCATGGGTGCGCGCCCGCTCCCAGCCGGCATCGGGCGCGAGAACAACACCCTCGCGTTCGACGCCGACGGGCACGCCGTCCCTGATGATCACCCTGGCAAGCCCGACCCTGGACCGGTTCCCCGCAGCGACCAGCCGGGGGAGCAGATACAGGGTGCCGTCGGAGTCCCGTGCGGTGCCGGGGTTGAGAACGCCCTCCACCTCGTTCGGGTCGTCCGGGTCGGGCGTCATGACCACGCCCAGCCGCCGCACCGCATAGGGAACCGTGGTCGGGAGTACGGAGTGCACGGGGCCTACCCCTTCACGCCCGAGCCGAGATCGGTCGAGACGAAATGACGTTGGAACAGCAGGAACAAGCCGACAGCGGGAATGGCCAGCACGCAGGCGCCGGCCAGGATCGCGCCGTAGGGATTGGCCGTCGTGGTGGTCTGGACCGTGGTGATGTAATTCGCCAGCGAAACGGCAAGCGGCTGTTTCGACTGGTCCTTGGTGATCAGGAACGGCCACAGGAACTCGTTCCACGGGCCGATGAAGGTCAGCAGGACCGCCGTCAGCAGCGCAGGTCGGACCAGCGGGAGCGCAATCGACCACAATGTTCGGAGTTCGCCGGCGCCGTCGATGCGGGCCGCCTGGAACAGTTCTGCCGGTAGCTGGAGGAAGTACTGCCGAAAGATGAACACCGCGGTGGAGTTGATCGCAAAAGGCAGGATCATTCCGAGATAGCTGTCACCCAAGCCGTAGTCACGGGCGATCAGCACGTACAGCGGCACCATCAGCAACTGGAACGGCACCACCAGGACGAGCAGCATGGTCAGGAAAACCGTGCCCCTGCCACGGAATTGCAGCATGGCCAGCGCGTAGCCCGCCAGCACCCCGAAGACGACGGTGCACAGCAGCACCCCGCCGGTGAAGATGCCGGAATTCAGCAGCGACTGCCCGAGATTCAACGTCGCGTTGATCTGGATGTAATTCTGGAACGTGATGTTGGCGGGCTGCGGGAAGGCCCCGGACAGCGACGTGTTCGGCGATGTCTGCAGCGACCCCATCAGCATGTAATAGAAGGGGAAGAGGAAGACCAGCGCGCCGACGAACAGGATGACCATGACGACGGCGGCTCGGCCCTTCGACATCGGCGCGACCGCCGCGACGTCGCGCTGCGCCGCGGCTGCGTCCGGCTCCGATTTTCCGGTCGGGGGGACGGCAGACGGCGGGGTGGCGGCAGCCGGCGTCGTCCCGGGCGGGGTGATCCCGGAGGTCATGACGACCGGCTCTCGTTGAGCCGGCGGGTGGCCAGCGCGATGATCAGCACCATGATGACCAGCACAACGCCGATGGCAGAGGCGATGTCAGGCTTGCCCTGTTGGATCCCGAGTTGGTACATCAGCAGTACCGGGGTGGTGGAGGCGCCGTCCGGGCCGCCACCGCCGGTGAGCAGGTACGGCTCGGTGAACAGATTCGCGCCGGTGATGATGGCAAGGAGCAGCACCAGCGCGGTGGCCGGCCGAACGCCCGGGACCGTGACGGACCGGAAGCTGCGCCAGGCGCCGGCCCCGTCGACGGATGCCGACTCGTAGAGCTCCTTCGGGACGTTCTGCAGCGCCGCCAGGTACAGCAGGATGAAGAAGCCCAGCTGCTTCCAGGTGACGAACAGCGCGATGATCGGCATGGCCCAGGTGGAGCTGACCAACCACGACGGGTCTGGCGCGAGTGGCCCGAGAATCTGGTTGACCAGGCCGTCCGAGCGGAACAGGAACAGCCACACCGCCGCGACAGCGACACTGGCGGTGACGTACGGGACGTAGTAGGCCGCACGGAAGAAGGTGCGGAACCGGATCGCCCTGTTCAGGGCGACGGCCAGCACCAGGGACAGCACGACGGTGAGCGGCACGTTGATCAGCAGGAAGACGCCCACGTGCACGAACGACGCGAGGACGGCCGGGTCGGCGAGCACCGTCTTGTAGTTGTCGATGCCGACGAATGGATGTGGTACCGACACACCCGGCGCGGTGAAGTAGTAGTCGTGCAGCGACATCCACACCGCAAAGCCCAAGGGAAAGGCGAAGACCACGCCGATGAACACGACGTACGGCGCGGTCAGCAGGATGCCGATCGGCTGGCGGCCGAAGATCCGGCTGACGACCGAGTTCCGGCGGGCACCGCCCGCCCCGGTCGGGGCGGGCGCGCGATCCGAGGATCGGACGGCCGCGGTGGTCACGACTGGCCGGCCAATCCGTCCACCTTGGCGGCCGCATCCGTCAACGACTGCTGGACGTCGGCCTTGCCGAAGATCACCGACGACGTCCAGGCGTCCCGGAACGTCTGCCAGATCTCCACCGAGTTCGGGATGTTCGGTACCTCGACCGTCCTGGCGGCCTGCTCTGCGAACAGCGTGTACTGCGGATTGGCCTTGAAGTACTCGGGATAGCTGGTCGGCACGTCCTTTCGCAGCGGCATCTGCCCGCTCAGCGTCAGCAGCTGGCCGTCCTGCTCCTTCGAGGTGCTGAACTTCATGAAGTCCCAGGCAGTCGCCTGCTTGGTGCAGGACACATACATGCCTACGTTCTTGGCGTCGGAGAAGGTGTGGATCTGGTCGACAGCCTTTCCGTCGGCGGTCGGGACGGGCACGACGCCCCAGTCCACCTTGTCCTTGTAGGCCGCGATCGCCCACGGTCCGACGATGGCCATCGCCGACTTGCCGTCGGCGAAGGAATCACCGGTGTAGGTCTCGTTCCCGGACAGCTTGTCGGTGTACATCTGCTTCCAGAAGTTGGCCACCGCAAGGCCTTCGGGGCCGGCGAACTGGCTCTTGCCGTCGACGACCAACTGCTTGCCGCCGGTCGCGGCGGCGAACAGCGGGTAGAAGTCGAACCACGACTGGAAGAACTCACTGCTCGGCGACGGGTAGATGGCGTATTGCGCGGCCTTGGAATCGACGATCTTCTTCGATGTGTCCAGGAACTCCTGATACGTCGCGAGCGGTGGCTTCTCGGCATCCACCCCGGCCTCGGTCATCATCTCCTTGTTGTAGAAGATCATCACCGGGTTGGCTTTCCATGGCAACTGGTAATAGTTGCCGTCGGGCGACTTGTACTGCTGTGCCACATCCCCGCTGCGTTCCTCGATGTAGGACGCACCGTCGGCGAAACTGTTGAGATTGATCAGCCCGCCCTGCTTCTGGAAGCCGGGAACGGCGGCCGGCGAGGTGTTGTAGATCAGGCACGGCTCGGTGCCGGCGGTGATGGCCGCGCCGATGACCTCCTCGGAGGACTTGCCGGCCGGGATCTCCTGGGCGGTCACCTTCTCGTCGGGGTGCTCCTTGTTCCAGGCGTCGACGACCTGCTTGCCCCAGGCGATCTCCTGCGCATTGTTCGAATACCAGATGGTGATCGGACCGCGTGCCGCAGCAGCCTCACTGCCGCCACCGCCACTGTCGGAACCGCAAGCGGTGAGGACGAGTGCAGCGGCCAGTACCGCGGCGGCCATGCCACGGGTTCCTGATCGGGACAGGAGTTTCATGGGCGTTCCCTTTCTGATCGGTGCGGCGCCGTCCTGGTGGGATTGCGACGCGGTGGTTCGCCGGTGCTCCGGTGGGGGGTGTGGGGATGGGTGATGGTGCGGTGTCTCGCGGGACGACGCGCCGGGCGCCGTGGGGCGGGACCCGAGGTCTCGCGGATGATGAGAGCTGCTGAAGGAAGGTTGATGTCGTCCAGCACGGCGCCGTCCACCTTGGCGAGCAGGGCAGTGCCGACGGCCCCGCCCCAGCCGTACGCATCTGTCCGGATGGTCGTCAGTGGCGCGGTCAGGTAGGCAGACAATTCGCTGTCGTCGAATCCGACGACGGAGAGGTCCTCCGGTACCCGTACGCCGCGGCGGCGCGCGGTCGAGATTCCGGCAACGGCCATCAGATCGTTCGCGAAGAGGATTGCTGTCGGGGGGATGTCGGCGCCCAGCATGGACCCGGTCGCTGCCGCTCCGCCCGCGGCGCTGAAGTCCGCTTCGATATACGGGCCCTCCGGCACGGAATGATCCCGAAGGGACTCGGCCCACAGATCACGGCGCCGTGCCGCGTGCAGGTAGTCCGACGGCCCTCCGACATGACCGATCACGCTGTGCCCGAAGTCGACGAGATGGCGGACCGCTGCCCGAACGGCGGGTCCGTCATCGACGCACACCGCGGTGGCGTTGGACCGCACAGTCGGACGGTTGAGGGTGACAGCGGGCATGCCGAGCCCGTCCAGCAGCGATGGCCGCTCGTCGTTCGCCCGGAGATCGGTGACAACGACACCGTCGACCCGGCCGGTGCGGGCGAGCTCACGGTAGGCATCGGTTTCCGCGGCCGGGTCCGCGACCACCCGCACCAACAGGAAGTGCCCGGACGGCGCGATGGCGGATTCGATACCGGCGATGAACGCGGGGAAAAACGGGTCGGCGCTGAGGGTCTCGTGCGAGCGGGCCATCACCAGGCCGATGTTGCCGGAGCGCCGGTTGGACAGGGCCCGCGCCGAGGAGTTGGCGGTGAAGCCCAGTTCGGCGGCCGCGAGCAGGATGCGTTCCCGTGTCCCGCTGGACACGCCGGGACGGTTGTTCAGGGCGAACGAGACTGCGGCCTTCGACACGCCGGCGCGCGCGGCAACGTCGGAGATCGTCGGCTTCGTCGCCATGGTTGACGTCCTGTCGGGAACGGACGAAACAGCGCCGAAGGTCGGCGACGTCGCCTCGTTTCAATAGTTAATAAACCGGTTTAGAAGTGGTGTGTCAATGCCTGTGACCAAGCGGAGATGTTGTGCCGCAACGTTTCGGCCCTGGTGTCCTGGATGGGTGATTTGCGACACTAATGTGCGCCGCCGATTTGCCGGGCGGGATATTGGCCGGAACGAGCGAATATGACCGGCCGCGTGTACGCGCGTCGGCGATGTGGATAGCATCGTGCGCACCACGGGAGTCCGGTGAGCCGGGCTGAGAGGAAGGTTCTCCAACCTTCGACCGTCGAACCTGATCTGGATCATGCCAGCGCAGGAAGGCCATCTCAGGGCCATCACCGCAGCCTCGGTTGCGGGATGGACCACCCGTGTCCCCATCGCCGCGCCGAGAGGACACCAGATGACCGGAACGACACTGCCTTCCGAAGTGAAATTGCCTGCGGAAACGGCACTGCCTGAGGGAACGACACTGCCTGAGGGAACGACACTGCATGCCGCAGTTGCGGCTGCGGACCCAGCACCGGTGCAGGCCCGACTTTTCTCGCCCGCCGAGTTGGGGATCGGCGCCAGAGTGACGGTGGCCGCGATGACGGACGATTACGTTGCAGTGCTCACCGACGCCCTCCATGCCGCCGATGCCGCGGTGCCACCGGTCGTGCGGGAGACCGACGCAGTCAGCAGCTTCGTTCGCGGCACCGAGCAGGAGATCGTGGACTACCTGGCGGTGCTGCTGGCCGCTGCGGGCGGGTCCGGTCGACACGTCAGCGCGTCGATCCTGTTGTCCAGGGGCTGCCCCGGCGAGCTGCACTGTGAGGTGCCGCCCGATCACGAGGGGGCGGCAGATTCGCCGGTGCTGCGGCCGACCGGGCAGTTCGCGAGAGGTCAGTGGTCTCTCTACCCGCTAGCGGACGGTGCATCGGGCGGTGCGGCGGGCGGTGCGTCGGACGGTGCGTCCGGCGACCGGCCAGCGGATCACATGCGGACCATCACCGAGGCGATCGAGCTGTCGAAATCGAACGGGACATTCGTTGGCACCCGGCATTTCGTCACCGAACTGGCCGGCGACGTCGCCGATGTCCTGATGACCGTGGCCTCCGCCTGGGTGTCGGTGGGGCGGACGGTCCAGCACACGGTCTGCCACCTGACCCTCTCCTTGAACAGCCCGGGAGAGCAGCGATGAGCCGCCGCCCGGAGGGTAGCGGCTGGGCGTTGAAAGACGTTGTGCTGGTGGTGATCCTGGGCGTGGTCTTCGGATTCCTGTACTGGGTGCTGGTGCAGGGATGGCTTGCGTTGTCCGTCGCGACGGGCCCGTTCGGCGACCTCACCCAGCATGTCCTGTTGGGCGGCTGGCTGCTGGTTGCGCCACTTGCGGTGGCGATCACCCGGCGGCCGTTCTCCGGGGTGCTGGCTGAAGTGCTGGCAAGCGTCATCGAGGTCGTCTTTCTCGGATCGGCGGTCGGCCCGCTGCTGATCGTCGCCGCCGCGCTGCAGGGGATCGGCAGCGAACTGCCGTTCGCGGTCGGTCGCTACCGCCGGTTCGGCTGGCTCCGGTTCGCGGTCTCCGGTGCGCTGGGCGCCGGTCTGGTCTTCGCCTTCTCCGCCTTCAGGTTCGGCTGGTTCGGTACCGACCTGCTGGCGATGAGGTTCGGCCTCCAGGTGCTGTCCGGTGTCCTGCTCGGCGGACTGATGGCGAAGGTCATCCTGCAGGCACTCGTCCGGACCGGTGTCGTCGACGGGTTCGCGATCGGTCGTGACCGGATCGGCGTTCGGTCGGTCGATGCCGGGGGAGCGGCTGGTGGGTGACACGCCGGTCGTCGAACTCCGGCATGTCACTGTCCGCTTCCCGGGTCGGAAGAGGCCGGCTCTGTCGGATGTCTCGCTCGTCGTGCGCCCGGGCGAGGAGCTGATCGTGTTCGGCGCATCGGGTTCGGGTAAGTCCACGCTGCTGCAGGTGATGAGCGGCGTCGTGCCGCTGTCCGAGCCCGCGGAACTGACCGGAGCCGTCCTCTTGAACGGCCACGACGCTCGGGGTGTCAGTGTGGTGGAGCGGTCGCGCGCACTTGGCGTGCTCCGGCAGGACCCGGCCTCCGGCGTCTGCCTCCCCGCCGTGGATCAGGAGATTGCGCTGGTCTGCGAGAACCATGCCGTTGCGCCATCACGGATCTCGACGCGTATCGACGACGTACTCGCGCTGGTCGGTGCCCGGGAGTTGCGGGATCGCTTCACCCACCAGCTTTCCGGCGGCGAACTGCAGCGGGTCGCGCTGGCAGCCGCCGTGGCGGTGCCCCCCGCGCTGCTGCTGCTGGACGAACCGACCTCCATGCTCGATCCGGCAGGGGTACGCGCCGTGCGGAATGCGGTCGGCGCCGTGCGGAGTTCGGTGAAGGCGGCTGTCGTGCTGGTCGAGCACCGGCTCGACGAGTACTCCGGCGGTCTGGGCCTCGAGTTCCTCCCCGGACGGTGCGTCATCCTGCACGAGGGCAGGGTGGTCGCCGACGGCGCAACGGCGGAGGTCCTGCCGGCTCACGCCCGGTTGCTGCACGAGCAGGGCTGTTGGTTGCCGCTGGAGGCGGAATTGACCGCAGTATCGGGTCGACCTCCTGGGTCGTCGGTCGCGGTCCTGGACACTCCGGTGGCAGCGCAGATCGACCGGTCCTTCGCGCCGTCGCCACCGGTGCTCACCGCGTCCGGCGTCGCGGCCGGACGCCATGGGAACGCTGTGGTGGCGGGTCTGGACCTCGAGCTGCGGAGCGGCGAGGTGGTCGCGGTGGCCGGCGCGAACGGTTCCGGCAAGTCGACCGTGCTGCTGAC
Source organism: Nakamurella sp. GG22 (assembly GCF_052976845.2). Lineage (NCBI taxonomy): Bacteria > Bacillati > Actinomycetota > Actinomycetes > Nakamurellales > Nakamurellaceae > Nakamurella > Nakamurella sp. GG22. The sequence continues at coordinate 215,539 of NZ_JBRIIO020000005.1, forward strand.
ACTGGCCGGGTTGCTGCGGCCCGTGGCGGGAACCGTGAGGGGCGCACGCCCCGGCATGGTTTTCCAGAACCCCGAGCACGGGTTCGTCGGGCGAACGGTCATCGACGAGATCGGGGAGAACCTGCCGCGCGGTTCGCCGGCGATCGCCGAACAGCTGGACCGCCACGGGCTCGCGCAGTGCGCGGCGCAGAACCCATTTCGGCTCTCAGGCGGGGAGAAGCGCCGGCTGAGCATCGCGGCCATGCTCGCGCAACCGCGCGAGGTGCTGATCGCCGACGAGCCGACGTACGGCCTTGACCGGACCGGCAGCAATGCCGTGGCTGCCGCCGTCGCAAACGCCGCGAACGATGGTCGGGCGGTGCTGTTCTCCGCGCACGACCTGCGACTCGTCGGCACGCTGGCGGACAGGATGGTGGTGCTGGGGAGCGGCCGCGTGCTGGCCACCGGTCCATCCCTGGCACTGCTGCGCGATCGGGCACTGTGCGCCCGCGCCGGGCTGGCGCCGCCGGCCGTGCTGCGACGGTTGTTCTCCGAGACGCCGGACGATGCCCTCGTCCGAGCTACGCTGCGTGCGCTCGACCGGCGACGCGCACCGGCCGCCACCGCGTTGCGATGACACCGGGATTTCCCGGGCACCGGCAGATCGCCGATTCGCCGCTGGCACGGGCGAATCCGGTCGCGAAACTGCTTGTGCTGGGTGCCGTGTCGGTCACGAGCCTGTTCATTCTTGATCCCGTCACGCCGCTCCTGCTGTACGCCCTGGCTGTGCTGGGCGTGCGGGTCGGCGCACGGGTTCCGCTGCGAACGCTGGCCCGCGCGCAGTGGCCCTTCCTTCCCTTTGCCGCGGGTGTGCTGATGGTCAATGCGGTCAGCCGGCCCGGTCAGGTGGTGTGGCAGAGCGGTTTCATCCGGGTGAGCCAGGAAGGCCTCGCTGTCGGGGCGTCGCTGGCGGTGCGAGTTCTGCTGATCGGCGCGCTGTCGATCGGGTTTCTGTCGACCACCGATCCGGTGCGGTTGATGACGAGCCTCCGGATGCAGCTGCGGGTCAGTCCGCGCTTCGCCTATGCGCTGCTGGCGGGTCACCGGGTGCTCCTGCAGCTGCCGGGAGAGTGGGAGCAGTTGCGGTATGCCCATCAGGTCAGGTCGCCGTTGACGCGCACGGGACGACCGCGGCGACCGATCCGGTTTTGGGGGCGCTGCGCATTCGGACTGCTGGTCGTCACCATCAGGCGGGGTGACCGCCTCGCCCAGGCGCTGGAGTCCAGGGGACTCGGACTCACCCCGAGAACGTGCTGGCAGCCGGAGATCATTCGCCGGGCCGATATCGGGCTTGTCGCGGTGGTGATCGCCGGCTGTGCGGCTGCCGTCGCGGTGTCCGCAGCTGTGGGGACCTTGCAGGGGATCGGGGCGCTGTTCAGCTAAAGGGGTCAACGGCACCCGCGGGTTTGCCGCCGCACGCCGCCGGGCACTCTTGAACCGTCATCAGTGCAGGCATGCATTCATCGAAAGGCCATTTTCATGTTCAGACTGGCAGTAGGTTTCGTCATCGGTTATGTCGCGGGCTCGAAGGCGGGCCGCGAACGGTACGAGCAGATCGCGCGGTTGAGTTCGAAGGCTGTGGACCATCCGGCGGTGCAGGGCGCGGCGGGTGCCATCCAGGCCAAGGTTCTCGGCCTGCTGCCGCGCAACCGGAAGCAGCAGGACTCCGCGGTGCCGAACTACGTCGAGGACGAGGTGATCGTGGTCGCGACTCCGGCACCGTCGACGATCGCTCCCACCAACAACGCCGTCTAGGAACCACTCCGTCCAACAACCACCTTCCAGGGACCACGCCGCCCAGAATCTCGGCGGGCCGGGCGGCACACCGGCGACACGACTCTCGTCCCGGTGTGCCGCGCCGGCGGCCCGGTACCGTGGAAGGCGGGTTCAAGGTCGAGCCCTCCACGACGCCGTCACCCGCTGTGCACCTCTGGCGGAGCTGAACCGGTTTTCGTTCGTCTGGAGAGCGTGTCCGTGGACACCTTTGCGACCCGCCCGACCGCCCCTGACCTGACCGCACGATGGTCAGATCCGCCCACCGCTACGCCGGACCGCATCGACGTGGTGCGTGCGGTGGCGGGACTTCGGCACATCGATCCTTCCGCCGAGCCGGCCATGGTCTTCAGTCACCTCGCGGCGGTCTGCGTGCCCGCCGTGTGCGACGACATGGTCATCGACCTGGTGGAGAACGGCCAGGCCTACCGGATCCGCCGTCCGGCGGCGGACAGGCAGGACCGGAGCCGGCCGTCACCGCTGCTGGCGGACGGCTCGCTCGCTTCAGGCGGCACCATGCTCGGACCGGATTCGGTCACGCTGACGATCCCGCCGGCGCCCGACTCCGCCGGAGCACCCTTCCACGGCAGGGTGGACTGCCGGTGGCGGGACGGATACGTCCCCACGCAGTCCGATGCTGCGCTGATCGAGTTGATGGTCGATCACGCCGCGGCCCTGGTCGTGCGCGAACGGCTCGGCCTCGGGCATCAACCCGACGGCCGGGGCGAGACCCTGAACGGCAGCGTGCACCGGGACCACCGGATGGCGTCCGCTGTCGAGGTGGTGATGGCGCTGCATCACGTGGACCGGTCCCGCGCGATGAGCCTGCTCCTGCGGTTGAGCGACCGCACCTACCGCGACGTCCAGGAGATCGCCGAGACCGTGGTCACGACGGGCCGCATCCCCGACCTCGCCGACGACACTCCTGCGCAAACACCAACCGCCGGTGACGGGCTCAGGTCAGTGAACCCGCCGACCGGCGGCAGTGGACAGGCGGCTGCTCAGTAGGAGCGGCCCTTGGGCTGACGGATCTTGGAGAGCAGACCAGCGGCCTTGGCGCGATTGGCCGGGTCGGACGCCATCACCCGGGCCTTGTCGATGAGCTGGCGACCCTGCGGGCTGCGGGCGAAGGCAACGACGCCGCCCAGGGCGGACAGTCGGCGGAAAATGGACATTGGGACTCCTTGGTGTCTTCTTGCCGCAATACCGCGGCGATGTGCTTGTCCCATCACGGTTCCCGTTATGGGGCCCGGTCAACCGCTGATGCGCGGAGCGCGCCGGTGCGGCAGGTTGTCACCATGACGGACACCGGACCGGGAAGCACCGAGCGCCCGCACATCGCCGTGCGACTGGACCGAGCCGCCACCAGGCTCACCGGCGCCCTGTTCCGGCGGCGTGGCTGGCAGCCGCGGATCATTCCCTACACCGGGTACGGGAGCAGCGACTGGGTGCGCATCCTGGGCCGGGTGCTCCTGGCGCCGCCGGTTCCGGCTGACGGACCCCCGAGCGGTGGTACGACAGAGACATCGCCGGTCGACGATGAGATCGCGCCGGTCGCCGGTCAGAATTCGACGGACGCCGCGGCGACGTCGGTGCGGCAGGAATCACCGCGCGGATGGCGACGATTCCTGACCACGTCGATCGCCGGCCTCGAGGTGGAGGTGGAGCTCGCCGGTCGGACCCACCGCCTGCGGACCGACGAGGACGGCTATCTCAACGCGGTGCTCCAGGTGCAGCTCCCGCCCGGGTGGCACGACGTGCCGCTGCGCACCGCCAACGGCCGTCCGACGGTGACCCGGGTTTTCGTGGTGGCCGCCGAGACCCGCTGGGGAATGGTGAGCGACATCGACGACACCGTTCTGGTCACCCACCTGCCCCGTCCGTTGATCGCCGCGTGGAACACCTTCGTGCTGCGCGAGTCGGCCAGGGCTCCCGTTCCCGGGATGGCGGAGCTGTACCGCCGGCTGCTCACGGAACACCCGGACGCACTGGTCGTTTACCTGTCGACCGGTGCATGGAACGTCGCACCGACCTTGACCCGGTTCCTGTCCCGGCACGGCTACCCCGAGGGACCGTTGTTGCTGACCGACTGGGGTCCCACCAACACGGGCTGGTTCCGGTCCGGGCGCGAGCACAAGCGCTCGGCCCTCCGGCGATTGGCCCGGGATCTGCCGCAGGTCCGCTGGCTGCTAATCGGCGACGACGGCCAGCACGACCCGGAGATCTACGCCGAGTTCGCCCGCGAACACCCGGATCGGGTGGAGGCCATCGCGATCCGCACCCTCACGGCGGCGGAACATGTGCTGTCCGGTCACCCCGCCGGCGCCGACCGCCAGGTCTCGCCGGCCCGCACGATCAGTGCTCCCGACGGGCACCGGCTGGCCCGTGAACTGACCGGCGCTCCGTTCGTCCCGCCGCCTCCGACCGGCCGGCAGTGAAGATGATCATCGTTCGGCGGCGCGCCAACCGGCCCCCACTGCCTCGTCGACGGCGCAGAAATACCGCTCGCCCTTCGATGGGCTGATCACCGTCTCGTCATAGGAACTGTCGCCGGGGAGGTGGTAGATCCGCTCGCCGCGACGATTGATGTTGCCCTTGATCGCACAGCCATCCGGCGGGACAGAGTCGATGGGAGTCGTGACGGCCGGAGCGGTGCTCGCCGGCTGACCGGTGGCGGCGGCACCGCGCCCGTCACAGGTGGCGGGGGACCACAAGCCGACCTGAGCAGAGCTCGCCTCGGCCTCCTGCCGCCGGAACAGCGCCCGCCGTTCGTAGGGCGCGTCATAGGTGTATTCGAAGGCATATCCGTCACGGATCAGGCCGGCGTTCACGTCCGTCCCGTCCGCCAGTTCGACATACCGGAGCAGCCGGCCGTAACGATCGCGGTCGTCCTGGGTGGGGTCGGCGACCAACCGCACCGCCGCGCCGGCCAGCAGCTCGGTCGCGTGATCCGCGGCCTGCAGCCCGAAACACTCGACGGGGCGGTGCAACTCGGGGGAATCGATGCCGATCAATCGAACCCGTTCGTCGACGCCATCGACGGACACCGTGATGGTGTCGCCATCGGCGACCGAGACGACCGGGTACACGTCACCGGCAGGGAGCGACGTTGACGATGCCGGCGTTGACGATGCCGGCGCGGACGGTGCCGGCGCGGACGGCGCTTCGGCCCCGGTGCATCCCGCGGCCAGCAGCCCGACAACCCCGACCAGCAGGCACCGTGCGCGAGTACCCGCTGCATCCGTCCGAAGAAGACCCACGTCGACGCCCCCCCACGGTCGAGCCCACCGTACCGCCGCCGTACCGGGTCGCCGGGATTCGCACGGCGCGCTGGCTTGACCGCAGCCGCTTCGCCGCGCACGGTCAGCGCATGGGTCGGGCACGCAGGTCAACCTCGGAGAGCCGCAACAGGCTCTCCGAGCCGTTGCTCGCGACTCTCGACGCCTATCAGCGTTATCTCGACCTGGAACGCGGATTGTCCGCCGCGACCGTCACCGCCTATACCGCCGACGTCGCCTCGCTGCTGGAGCACCTTGGGCGGTTGGTCGGAGGCGAGTCGCCCGACGACATGGACAGTTTGACCCTGGCAGCGCTGCGCAGCTGGCTTGCCCGGCAACGGTCGACAGGTGCCGCACGGGCGTCGATGAGCAGGAGGGCGGCATCGGCGAAATCGTTCACCGCCTGGGCGCAGCGCACCGGACGGCTCTCATCCGACGTCGGTGCCCGGCTGGCATCGCCGCGGCCGGACAAGACGCTGCCGTCCGTACTCCGGGTGGACCAGGCGGCCGAACTGCTGCGCGTCCCGTCACCGGGGGCGGAGCTGGATGCCTCAGACCCGAATGCTGCTGACCCGAGTGCCTCAGACCCGGATGCTGCAGACCCGGATGCTGCGGACCCGGATGCTGCGGACCCGGTGGCGGCCGCTGTGTTGCTTCGTGACCAGGCGATCCTCGAAGTGCTGTATGCGTGCGGCATCAGGGTTGCCGAGCTCACCGGACTGGATGTGCCGGATCTGGACCAACGGCGCCGCGTGCTGCGTGTGCTGGGTAAGGGCAACAAGGAACGGGTGGTGCCGTTCGGGCTGCCCGCCGACCGGGCGCTGACCGGCTGGCTCGAGCACGGCCGGGAGCTCCTCGTGGCGAGCGGATCGGGTCGGGCCCTGTTCCTCGGTGTCCGAGGCGGGCGGATCGACCAGCGGGCGGTCAGGACACTGGTGCATCGGCGGACCGCCGCGGTGCCGGGCGCCCCGGAGCTCGCCCCACACGGCCTGCGACACACCGCCGCGACCCACCTGTTGGAAGGTGGTGCCGATCTCCGCACGGTCCAGGAATTGCTCGGCCACGCGAGCCTGGCGACCACCCAGCTGTACACGCACGTCACAGCGGAGCGGCTCAGCGCCGTGTACCGGCAGGCGCATCCGCGGGCCTGACGGACCCGCCTCGACCGGTTGTGCCCGAGAGAGCAAATCGCTCGTCGTCAGCTCGCGCTGCGAATTCTCCGCACATTGGTCTATGCGATCGCATGTAGACAAGGTTGTCGCAGCGACGCTTCACACCGATCTCACATCACGCGAAAGCTGTTGTATTAGAAGGACTGTCAGTGCGGCCGGATTGCACCGTCGAGCCTGCGTCGGTCGATCATCGCTCGTTCGGGCCTGCCAACGGTTCGATCTGTGCGTTGGCAACAACCAACGCGAATACCCCCTTTGTCGGGGGCGCACAGACGTTTCACAGACCGAACTGTAGGCACGCACATCTTTTCTGCGTGCATACCTTGTTCGAACCCGTGGGGGACTTCGTGGCGAAAGCCGTCGGTACCGATCTTCATCGCTCCAGCATCGCCCGCCGGATCTCGGTGCTGCTGTTGTCTCTGCTCGTCGCGATTCCGCTGGCCGTGGTGGGGGCCGCGCCGGTGGTGGCTGCTGAGCCGACCGCTGCGCTCACCGCGAAGATCAACTTCCAACCCAATGCATCGGCGACCCCTGCCGGGTACACCAAGGACATCGGCGCCGCCTACAACGAGACGGCCGGCTTCGGCTGGATCCGGGAGGACAGCCTCGCCGGAACCCATGTCGGCTACAGCGTCCCGATCAACGTCCGGGACCGCACTGCGTGCACGGCGCTGCCGGCACCGCAGCGCACGTTCATCCACATGCAGGCGCCTTCCAACTCCACGACCAACGATCCCACCAGAGTTGCCTGGGAGTACCGCCTCGCGAACGGCCGCTATCAGGTCACCGTCGGTGTCGGTGACCCCAACAATGGCGCCGACGCCGAAAAGCATGTGATCAACGTCGAGGGCGTCCGCGCCATCGACGAGTACCCGGCCCCGACCACCGCTAGCTGCGTCGCGACAACGACTTCGACGAACCGGCTCAAGACGAGCACGGTCTGGGCGACGGTGACCGACGGGAAGCTGACCGTCGACGCGCTCGGCGGGACCAACACCAAGCTCGCTTTCGTCACCATCGACTCGGCCTCGGTGGCCGACCTCATCGCAGTCCCTGGCACCAGTGCGATCGACCTGGACTGGTCCGACACCGCCGGCGCGACGGCCTACCGGGTGTGGCGTTCGACGAATCTCCCGGTCCCCACCACCGGCGCCCCGTTCGCCACCACCACCGATTCGGCGTTCAGCGACAGCTCCGCCGTCAAGGGCACCGTGTACTACTACGCGGTCGCCACCGGGACCGCTGCCGGCACCGAGGTGGTCGGCGCGATGATCGACGATGCCACCCCTGCGCTGCCGACGCTGCCCATCAAGGTCAACTTCTCCGATGCGGCCGGCGCAATCCCGGCGGGTTTCGTTCGGGACTACGGGCAGAACTACGCCAACGTGCGCGGCTTCGGATGGGTCGTTCCCGGAACGTCCACGCCGCTGAGCCTGGCCGGTAACGGCCGGACCAGAACCACGGCGCCCAACGCGGGCACCGCCCTGATGACGACGATCCACATGCAGGGCAACACCGTCGCCGGTTTCGCCAACATCGGCGATGCCGGCGCGTGGCAACTGGCCGTCCCCAACGGCAGCTACGACGTCGAGCTGGCGGTCGGCGACGCCACTCCTGGCTCTGACCCCACGATCCACCGGATCAACGTCGAGGGTGTCAACACAGTCAACAACTTCGCCATCACCGGAACCCCAACCGACACGGCCCGGTTCCGGGTCGCCACCAAGACCGTCACCGTCTCGGACGGCTTGCTGACCGTCGACGCCATCGGCGGGATCAACACCAAGATCGATTACATCACCGTCACGGCATCCAACCCGGACCAGCCGCCGGCCAAGCCGACCGGCCTGACCGCGACCGCCGGGGACGCCTCGGTTTCTCTCGACTGGGCCGACAACACCGACTCGGACCTCAAGGGCTACAACGTCTATCGCAGCACCGGTGCCACCGTTGTGATAACCGGCACGCCGCTGAACACCGCCCTCGTCGGCAAGGCTGACTCGACCTTCGTCGACACCACCGCCGCCAACAACACCACCTACCGCTATGCCGTGGTCGCGGTCGACGACGCCGACCAGAAGAGCCCGGCTTCGGACACTGTCACCGCGACGCCGGACAAGGCGTCGGCGACGCTGGCCGCGTTGCCTTTGAAGATCAACTTCATTGATGAGCCGAACGCCGTCGTTCCGCCGTTCACCAAGGACTACGGCCAGGCATGGACCAACACCGCCGGCCGCGGCTGGGTGGCGCAGGGAACCCACACTCCGCTGAACCTGGTCAGCAACGGCCGCCTCCGCGCCGTGCGGGCCGGCTTCGACGTCGACCTTCGCCAGCGCGGCCTCGTGCACATGCAGGCGGACGACATCACCGGCAGCTTCACCGGGATCAAGGCCTCCGGTTCGTACGAGGTGGCCGTACCGGACGGCACGTACAAGGTCACGGTCAGCTCTGGTGACCAGCCCGGTGCGACGTCCTACGACAGCGTGCACACCCTCGTCGTCGAGGGCGTCCCCGCCATCACTGCCTTCCAGGGCACCGCCGAGGCCGAATTCAAGACCGCCACCGTCACCGTCCCGGTGACCGACGGCAGGCTGACCGTCGACCCCAGTACCGGCACCAACACCAAGATCAACTTCCTGGACATCGACAGCGTCGACATCACCGCGCCTGCCGCCCCCACCGGAGTTGCGGCCCTCGGCGGGGACGGCAAGAACACCGTCACCTGGACCGCCGCCACCGACGAGGACGTCACCGGTTACAACGTCTACGGCGCTGCCGGCGACACCGTTGCGGTGAGCGCGGCGACGAAGTTGACCGCTACCCCCGTCACCGGGACTGACTACCAGCACACCGGTCTGGCCAACGGCGCAGAGGTGTCCTACGTCGTCACCGCGGTCGATGCGACCGGCAACGAGTCGCCCGCATCCGCGACGGTCGCGGCCACCCCGGCGGACTCGACCGCCCCCGCCGCCCCCGGCAGCCTGCTCGCCTTCCCCGGTGACGCCACGGTGTCGCTGCGCTGGACCGCGCCCGCCGACGACGACGTCGCCGAGTACCGGGTGTACCGCTCGACCTCGAGCCCGGTGGCGCTCACAGGGCCCATCGGCACTGCGGACGAGGGCCTTGAGTACACCGACTCGCCGGTGCTCAACGACACTGAGTATTTCTACGTCGTCACCGCGGTCGACGCCGACGGCAACGAGTCCGACGCGTCCGCCGAGAAGAGCGCCACGCCGACCATCGCTCCGGACGTCACCGATCCGGCAGCACCGGCCGGTCTGACCGCTACCGCGGGCGATTCGAAGGTCACCCTGAGCTGGACCGCCAACGCCGACGCCGACCTCGCCGGATATCAGGTCTACCGGTCGGCGACCGCCGGCGTGCAGGGCACGCTTCTGGCCACCACCGTCGGCGTCGACACCACCTTCGTCGACAGCACCGCCGTCAACGGCACCAAGTACTTCTATGTCATCACCGCGATGGACGGGTCCGACAACGAGTCGGAGATCTCCAACGAGGTCAGCGCCACCCCCGCCGACACCACGGCCCCGGCGGTACCGAGCGGCGTGACCGCGACCGCCGGCGTGCAGAGTGTGACGCTGCGCTGGAACGCCAACACCGAAGCCGACCTCCGCGGCTACCGGATTTACCGGTCGCTGTCCCCGACGGTCGACGTGACGAACGACAACAACCTGATCGCAGCCGTTCTCAAGACGGCGGGTCGGACTTTCATCGACAGTGACCGGGATGCCGGCACCACGTACTACTACGCGATGGTCAGCTACGACCAGCTGCTGAACAGCTCTGCGGCATCGGCGACAGTCAGCGCGACGCCCACCCCGACCCCAGACACCACCGCGCCTGCGGTCGTCACCGGAGTCGCCGCGACCGTGCAGAACGGCACCGTCGCGCTGGCCTGGACCGCCAGCAACGCAACCGATCTCGCCGGTTACACCGTCTACCGCTCGGCCACCGCGACAGGTACCAGAGTCAAGCTGACGAACACCCTGCTGACCGGCGTGACCTTCACCGATACCAGCGCCCCGGCCGGCGCCACCTCCTACTACGTGGTCACCGCCGTCGACACCGCCTCGAACGAGTCCGTTCCGTCGGCACAGGTCTCGGCGGTCCTCCCGGCTACGGGTCTGAGCGGGAAGTTCTCCTTCCAGCCCGACTCCGCTGCGGCCGTCGCCGGCTACACCAAGGAAACCGGCGCTGCTTACTCGACCACCCGCGGATACGGCTGGGTGCGTCAGGACTCGCTGGGCCAGAACCCGGCGACGCCGTTCGACCTGTCGCTCAACACCCGGCTGCGGGTCCGCGCCGGGGTCAGCGACCTCAACCTGCGGATGATCCACCTGCAGTACGGCGACATCGTTCCCGTGCCCAGCACCACCACCGGCACGCTCACTCCCGGAGCGTGGGAGTACGGCGTCCCCAACGGCCGGTACACCGTCACCGTTGCCGTTGGTGACCAGCCCGGAGCTGCCAAGACCGGTTGTGCAGCACCGTGTTACGACAGCCAGCACACTGTGCGGGTTGAGGGCGTCACCGCCATCGACCGGTTCCAGGCCACCGCGGCCACCGAGGACAAGACCGGCACGGTCACCGTCGACGTCATCGACGGCAAGCTGACCATCGACGCCGTCGGCGGCACCAACACCAAGCTGCACTACGCCGAGATCGCCAGCGCCGGACCCGTCACCCCCGACACCACGGCACCGGCCGCCCCCGCCGGGCTGTCCGGCACCGCCGGCAACAGCACAGTCACCCTGACCTGGAGCGCGCCCGCCGACACCGATGTCGCCGGCTACAACGTCTACCGGTCCACGACGCTGCCGGTGCCGACCACAGAAGCCGCTCGGCAGAACACCGGTCTGGTCGCCGTCACGAACTTCACCAACAACCAGCTGACCAACGGAACCGCGTACCACTACGCCGTCACCGCGGTCGACCAGTCCGGGAACGAGTCGGCGGCATCCTCCGCGGCCTCGCTGACCCCGACCGACGCCGCACCGGCGGCGATCAGCGCACGTGTCGATTTCCAGGACGCCACATCCACTCCGGCGGCCAACTACATCGCCGACTGGGGCCAGGCTTTCGGGCCGCGCACCGGCGCGAACCAGGGCACAGGCAACACCTACGGCTGGATGGGCCTGACCTCCAACAGCCCGCTGGACATGGTCGGCAACGGCCGCAACCGCAACGTGGTCGGTCCGGGCAACACGACGTCGGTCAACCAGCCCGATCTCCGGCTGGCCACCTTCATGCACATGCAGCTGGCAGCCTCGACCAACGGCGGCACCACCACTCCCGGCAAGTGGGAGATGGCCGTACCGAACGGTGCCTACACCGTCACAGTGGCCGTCGGTGACGCCGCAGCCGCGGTCGACAGCAGCAACTGGATCAACGTCGAGAACCAGAACTCCATCGCGTCCTTCGTCCCGACGAGCACCAACAAGTTCGCCACGGTGACCCGGTTCGTGGTCGTCAGTGACGGCCGGCTGACCGTCAGCCCGCTCAGCGGCACCAACACCAAGATCGCCTACGTCGACATCGACAGCCTCGATCTCGCGGGTCGGCCGTATACCTCGGTGGTCAACCCCGCGAACCTCGCCACCGCCGTCGTCACCAACGCATCGGTCACCGCGGACAACCAACTCAACGCCGAGACCGGCGCCGTCGACGAGGCCACCCTGGGCAGCGGCCACGTCAAGCTGACCAAGGTGCTGACCGGCCAGACCGTCGCCGGCACCGGCGCGACAAGCGGTGGCGGCGACACCGTCTCGTTCCAGGCCAGCGCACCGCTGGACCCGGAGACGCTGTACCGCTTCGAGATCACCGCCGACGTGAAGGACAAGAGCGGCCGCGCGTTCATGCCGTTCTCCTCGGTGTTCACCACCTCCGCCGGAACCGGTGGCGGAACCACCAACGTCGCGTTCGACCCGAGCGACAGCGGCGCCTCCAAGGGCAAGTCGTACACGTCCGTGGTCGTCGGACCAGACGGAAAGCTCTACGCGGGCAGCATTTACGGCCAGATCTACCGCTGGAACATCAACGCCGACGGAACGCTGTCCGGCGAACAGGTCATCACCACGGTCCGCACCCACGCGACCGCCAGGGGCTGGGAAGGCGCACCGAACCGGACCATCATCGGTCTGGCCTTCGACCGCGCGTCGACCGCCACCAACCCGATCCTGTGGATCACCGACAACTACGCCTACCTCGGGTCCGATGTGCCGGACGTGACCGGCGCCATCTCCAAGCTGACCGGTCCCAACCTGGAGAACTACCAGGAGGTCGTGGTCAACCTGCCGCGATCGCTCAAGGATCACGAGACCAACTCCATCGCGATCAAGGACGGAAAGCTCTACGTCACCCAGGGTTCGATGAACGCGATGGGCGCCCTCGACGGCACCTGGAAGCGCGCCGAGCACCTGCTGAGCGCCGCTGTCCTGGAACTCGACCCGGCCAAGCTGCCGTCGACCCTGCCGGTCGATGTCGCGACCCCGGATGTGAACGCCCCGGCCCGCAACGGGGTCCCGGCGCACACCGGTACCTACAATCCGTACGCGACGGACGCGCCGCTGACGCTCTACGCCACCGGTGTCCGTAATGCCTACGACCTGGTGTGGCACAGCAACGGGCGGCTCTACACCGGCACCAACGGTTCCGCCGCGGGCGGCGCCACCCCGGCCACCCCGGCCACCCTGCCGGCATCCTGCGCGAACCGGCCGGATGCACCGGCCACCACCCCGTCGGCCCCCGGCATCGCCAACAACCAGCAGGCCGAGACGGACTACGTGTTCCGGATCAGCAAGGGCAAGTACTACGGCCACCCGAACCCGACCCGTTGCGAGTACGTCCTCAACGCCGGTAACCCCAACGGCTACACCGGTAATCCGCTGTTCAAGGTCAACGCCTACCCGCTCGGCCAGCAGGCGGACCCGAACTACGACCTCGCCGGCGTCAACGACGCGGGGCTGCACGCCTCCGCCAACGGCACGATCGAATACCGCAACACCACCGCCTTCGGCGGCGCCCTGACCGGCAAGCTCATCGTCGTCCGGTACAGCGCCAACCAGGAGGTCGTCTCGTTCACGGTGAACGGCGACGGCAGCCTGTCGGCGGCCACGACCGGGATCACCGGGTTCACCGGCTTCAAGCAGCCGCTGGACATCGCCCAGGACATCGGCAACGGCAACCTGTACGTCACCGAACTGACCGACAACCCGGCCACCACCGGCATCAAACTGCTCAAGCCGCAGGGCGGCGGCGGGTCCGGCAAGGCGGAGCCGACCAGTCGGCTGGTCTTCACCGAGGTCAAGGGCGGCGCGGCCAGCGCAGCGCAGAACGTGGTCGTCAAGAACACGGGATCCGCTCCGTTGACGATCAGCGCCGCGACGCTGACCGGTGCCAACGCAGCGCTCTTCGCCCGCTCCGGTGGGCCCACGCTGCCGACCACGGTCGCTGCCGGCCAGTCGGTGTCGTTCCCGATCACCTTCAATCCGACGGTCGCCGGTCCGTTCGGCGCCGCACTGCAGCTGACCACCGACAGCCCGGTGACACCGACTGCTTCCACGACCCTGCGTGGCCTCGGTACCGACGGCCTCGGCGGCTCCAACGAGCCTTCCCTGCAGTGGATCCTGGACACCCTGCAGATCCCGGTCGACGTCGGCGACACCGACAAGACCAACAACGACCTGCCGGCCAGCAGCGCGCTGATCGGTGACGAGGTCAAGATCGAGTCCTTCACCAAGGCCGCCTTCGACCGCGTGGTCAGCGTCGAAGCACTGTCCCTGTTCGGGCCGGCCGGCCCGACGGCGAACCCGAACGTCGTCACCGTCGGCGTTCACTCTTCCGCCAACCCGGCAGACAAGACAGGTCTGTTCAGCGGTCCGAACTCGTCGAACCAGACCCTGCTGCCCGTCGTCACGCCGATCGGAACGGGCGACTACGACCTCGAGACGCCGTTCGGTTTCGACTTCACCTGGCACGGACTGTCCAACCGGGTCGCCAACAGCGAGAACTCGCTGAACACCTGGGATCCCACCAACCCGCACAAGGTCCGGGTCTACCCGCTGAAGAACGCCGACGGCAGCGTCGAGCCGAACGCCTACATCGTGGCGCCGGAAGACGTGCTGACCCCGGTCGACTTCCAGGATGCGGCGCTCATCGTCCGCAACGTCAAGCCGGCCGTCACCAGCGGCGCAGGCAAGATCACCGCCAGCCCGGCGGAGCTCGTCTTCAGCGCCGTCAAGGGCGTCACCACGGCGGCCAAGACCGTCACCCTGACCAACTCCGGAACCTCGCCACTGGTGATCTCCTCGATCACCGCGACCGGGACCAACGCCGCCTCGTTCACCGTTTCCGGTACCCCGCAGACGCTGGCGATCGGCGGCACCGCAACGGTGTCCGTGACGTTCAACCCCGCGGCGTCAAGTGCCACCGGTTACCAGGCCGCGGCGCTACGGGTCGTCTCCGACGATGCCGCGCGGGCCACGTTCGACATCGGACTGTTCGGTCTTGCCACCACCGGTGAGCAGGGGAACAGCGAGCCCCCGCTCAAGGCGGTCGTCGACACCCTCGGCCGGAACATCAACGTCGGCGGCACCGGGCTCATCCTCGGCACCAACCCGGCACCGATCGGCGACGAGGTGAGCGCCCCGCTGTTCGTCAAGTCCGGCACCGGCGCGGTCACGATCAAGCCGGTCGCCCGGTACTCACCGGACGAGCTGCTGCCGTTCGGCTGGTACACCAACCCCGCGGGCGAACCCATCCTCAACGAGGTGGCCAGCATCGCGCTCGACCAGGAGCAGACCCTGAACCCGGCAATCGTCGCCGGTGGCGGGAACAGCTTCGACCCGGGCAACCAGTCCTTCGGCGTCTACGTGAAGTCGATCTCGTTCGGCCGCAACACCTACACCCAGGACGGGCTGAACACGAACATCCCGAAGGGGGTTCGCACCTACCCGGCGAAGGACCGGTTGGGCGTCGTCATCCCGAACACCTACCTGGTCGCCTTCGAGGACGCCCAGAACGGTGACTACCAGGACTACGTGTTCGAGATCAGCAACGCCCGGCCCGCGGCCGGCGTGACGACCTCGCCGGTGGCCCGGATCGACTTCCAGCCGGCCACATCCACCGTCGCAGCCGGCTACACCGCCGACACCGGCGCGGCGTTCTCCGCCGCTACCGGATCCGGCTGGGTGATCCCGGGAACCGGCACACCGCTGGACATGACCGCACAGACCCGCGACCGCGCCGGCACCACCGACGTCAAGTTGCGGACGCTGATCCTGATGCAGCCCACCGCCGCCCAGTCGGCGACCGGACCGGGAGCATGGGAGTACGTGGTGCCCAACGGCACCTACGTGGTGACGGTCGGCGCCGGTGATCCCGGCTTCGTCGACTCCACCCACCGGGTGCAGGTCGAGGGCCAGAACGCGATCAACAACTTCGTGCCCACAACCGCCAACCCGTCGACCTCGGGCACCGCAACGGTGACCGTGTCCGACGGCCGGTTGACCATCGACGCCATCGGTGGCACCAACACCAAGCTGCAGTACGTGGACATCGACCGCCCCAGCGCGACCGGTGACACCACTCCGCCCACCGTGTCGGCATCGGTGACCGGCCTGCAGGCCGGCGCCAACGTCTTCAAGAACAAGGCGACCATCGCGGTCGTCGCCAGCGACGCCGGCAGCGGCGTGTCGGGCACCTCGTACAAGCTCGACGGCGGAGCCTTCACCCCGTTCACCGAGCCCGTCGAGGTGACCACCCTTGGTGCGCACACCATCCAGGTGCGGGCGCTGGACGTGGCCGGCAACATCGCAACCAGTGCGGTCAGCAACTTCTCGATCATCGCGGCCGGCACCAGCACCGCGGAGATCACCCTGGAGAACAACGACGGTGTGCCGTTCGCGGACCGCCTCGTGATGAACCGGATCCAGAGCCCGCAGACCGGTACCACCTGCCGCGACACCGCGGTCTGTGACCCGGTGACCGGGCCCTTCTTCCCGGCCAACATCGTTCACGACGTCTCCACGCTGCTCATCCGCAACACCGGGACCGAGCCGCTGAACGTCACCGGACTGGCCGTCACCGGACCGTTCGCGCTGGTCAACAACCAGACGTTGCCGGCGCTGATCGCCGTCAACGGTGTCCTTCAGGTGCCGGTGCGGTTCACCGCCACCAACAACGGCTCCGCGGCCGGACTCTGGTCCGGGACGCTGACCGTCAGCTCTGACGACGCCGACGAGCCGAGCCTGCCGGTTCAGCTCTCCGGCTTCTGGCAGAGCGTGTCCGAAGGTGGCCAGGAGCCCGACATGGCCGAGATTGCCAAGCTGTTCGGCTATGGCACGACCATCACCGCGAACGGCGTGCCGTTGAACGAGAACGGTCTCGTGCACGCCACCGGCGACGAGGTCCTGAGCCCGTACTGGCTGCGGGCCAACGCCGCCACCCCGGTGACGGTCCGCCAGTTGGCGGCCTTCCACACCCAGGGCAACACCGCGACGTTCAGGTGGCACGCGAAGACATCCACCGCGACGACGAACCTGATCACCCATCAGGGCGCAGAGGGCCAGTCGATCCTGCCGCACAAGAGCAACCCGACGACCGACGTCGCCGCCGGGACGTTCGGCCCCACCGCGGCCTTCGGCTTCAACATCGACGGCGAGTGGAGTGATCCGAGCCGGAACAACCAATCCGCGGATACCGCAAACGGTTGCGCGGGACCGTGCGGGCACCACGTCCGTGCCTGGGCTGCCCGGGACCGGACCGGCGCGATCATCCCGAACACCTACCTGATCGGGATGGATTACTCCGGCATCAACTACGACTACAACGACAACGTCTACCTGGTCAGCAACATCAAGCCGGAACTGGCCACCGACCCGGCGACCCCGGCCCTGCTGCCGGGCGCCGCTGCCCTCAAGCTCGATTTCGACACCACCTACGCCGGAACCCTGCTCGACAAGGACGACCAGACAACCGGTTTCCGCTCCACCCAGCCCAACAAGCTGGACCTCACGCCGGGCGTCAACTCCTACAACAAGGCGCTGCTCGACGTGACCACCGCTGCCCCTGGCACCCTCGCGGTGACCACCAGCGGCACGGCGACCAACGGAACCAACGGCGCCGCCGACAACACCCTGGTCAACGGGCTGCGACTGCCCTTCGACGCCTCCGGTGGCCAGTTCACGGT
Organism: Nakamurella sp. GG22; assembly: GCF_052976845.2. NCBI lineage: Bacteria > Bacillati > Actinomycetota > Actinomycetes > Nakamurellales > Nakamurellaceae > Nakamurella > Nakamurella sp. GG22. Next base: position 233,010 of record NZ_JBRIIO020000005.1, read on the forward strand.
CAGCGGTCGGGTGCTCGGTTCGGTGGCCATGCTGGACGCCGGCAGCGAGCAGGAAGCCATCCAGTTCGGTCCGGATCAGGACAACTACGTGAAGGTCGCCGTCATCGACAAGAACGGCGTCCCGAGCATCGAGTTCTACGGCGAGCAGAACGGCACCGGAGTCACCGTCGGCTCGACAGTGACCGTCCCCGGCGCGGCAGCTGTCACCTCGCTCGACCTTGCGCTGATCGGCGATCCCTCCACCGGCACGATCACCGCCGCCTACCGGATCAACGACGGCGCCTGGACCGCACTGCCGACGGCGCTGACGCTGCCGGCCGCGGCGGTCGGGAAGTTCTTCGGCCAGCAGGCACAGGCCGGGATCCTGGTGTCGCACAAGGGCGGTACGCAGTTCGTCGCCACCTTCGACTCCTTCGCCATCAGCGCCGGCAACATCACCGCCGCCGCGCCGGCACTGGAGGCGCTGTACCGCCTCGACGTCGCAGGCACCGGTAACTACGTCGACGTCCTGGGCAACATCTGGACGCCGGACACCGGCCGGTACACACCGGCCACGGCGGTCAACGAAGGGGCGACCACCACCCCGCTGGAGATCGCCGGCACCGACGACGACGTCCTGTACCGCACCTACCGCGGCAACGTCGGCAACGTCACCCAGGACCAGCGGGTGCTGAGCTACGCGCTGCCGTCCCGGGGTGCCGCCAAGGTGGACCTGAGGCTGCACTTCGCCGAACGGGCATCGACCAACAACGCCATCGGCCGACGGGTGTTCGCCATCGACGTGGAAGGCGCCACGGTCCGTCAGGGCTTCGACATCTTCGCCGCCGCGGGCGCTCTCAACACCGCGACGGTGCTGCCCATCGACAACGTCACGGTTGTCGGCGGAACGGTGAACCTCACCCTGCGGGCATCGGTGGACTACCCGTCCATCGCCGCCATCGAGGTGCTCTGCCAGGGCAGCTGCCCGGTGGACACCACCGCGCCGGCAGCGCCCACCGGGCTGGCCGCAACCGCGAGCCAGACAGGTGTCGCCTTGGACTGGACGGACAACGCCGAGACCGACCTGGCCGGGTACGACGTGTACCGGGCCGCCACCGCGGCCGGGCCGTTCAGCAAGCTGAACAGCGCACCGATCGCACCCTCGGCCTACACCGATGGTTCCGCCGCCGCGAGCACCACCTACGTCTACCGAGTCACCGCCGTGGACTCCTCGGAGAACGTCTCTCCGCCGTCCACCACCGTGACGGCCACCACGCCGGCACCGCCTGTGCAGCAACCGATCCGGATCAACACCGGTGGCGCTGCACAGACCGTCGGCAGCACCACCTGGTCGGCTTGCGCCACCCTCACCACGTGCAGCAACTGGGTGTCGGGCGGTAACCCGTACTCGGAGGCGGACACGATCACCGGCATCCCCGCCGGGCTGAACAACACGATCTTCCAGTCGGAGTGGACGGGTACCGCCGCCACCGGATCGAGGGCCTTCGGGTTCGCCGTCCCGGTGATCAACGGCAGCTATCAGGTCCGGCTGCACTTCACCGAACTGAACAAGACCGCCGCCAACACCAGGACCTTCGACGTCCGGTTGGAGAACACCACGGTGCTCTCGAACTTCGACGTCTGGACCGCAGCAGGCGGTATCGACCGGGCGATCGTCCGGCAGTTCCCGGTGACGGTGGCCGACGGCGTGATGACGATCGACTTCATCCGGCGGATCGAGAACGCGAAGATCTCCGCGATCGAGATCCTGCCGGTGGACGCCACTGCTCCGGCAGCGGTGACCGGGGTGACGGCTTCCGGTGCGACCACCGGTGTCAACCTGGGTTGGTCGGCCAGCACGGCGACGGACCTGGCCGGGTACAACGTGTACCGGTCGGCGTCGGCGACGGGCACCTTCACCAAGCTCAACACCGCGCTGCTCACCGGCACCACCTTCGCCGACACCGCGGCGCCGCAGGGCGTCACGTCGTACTACCAGGTGACGGCCGCGGACATCTCGGGCAATGAGTCCGTGAAGTCCTCGACGGTGAACACTCTCCGCCCGGACACCACCGCACCCGCGGCGGTCACCGGGGTGAGCGCCACCGGTGTGGCCACCGGCATCAACCTCGGCTGGACGGCGCGTACCGAAGCAGATCTGGCCGGCTACAACGTGTATCGGTCGGCGTCGGCAACAGGGACGTTCACCAAGCTGAACGGCGCGCCGCTGACCGGTGTGACCTACAGCGACACGACCGCCCCGGTCGGCGTGGCCTCCTACTACCAGCTGACGGCGGTCGACGCCTCCGGCAACGAGTCGGGCAGGTCCGCCACGGTGAACGCCATCCGGCCGGACACCACCGCGCCGGCCGTCCTCACCGGCGTCACGGCGACGGGTGCTGCCGGCGGCATCACCGTCGGCTGGTCGGCGGCGACCGAAGCTGATCTGGCCGGGTACAACGTGTACCGGTCGGCGTCCGCGACGGGAACTTTCACCAAGCTGAACGCGACCGCTCTGGCGAAGACGGCAGTCAGTTACCTGGACAGCACCGCCCCGCAGGGTGCGGCCTCGTACTACCAGGTGACCGCTGTCGACACCTTCGGCAACGAGTCGGCACGGTCGGCCACCGCGAACGCGGTCCGTCCGGATACCACCGCTCCGGCGGTCGTGACCGGTGTGACGGCGGCCGGTGTGGTCACCGGTATCAACGTGGGGTGGTCGGCGCGCACGGAGTCGGATCTGTCCGGCTACAACGTGTATCGGTCGGCGTCGGCGACGGGCACCTTCACGAAGCTGAACACCGGGGTGCTGACCGGCACGAGCTACGCGGACACCACCGCTCCTGTCGGGGTGGCCTCGTACTACCAGGTGACGGCCGTGGATGCGTCCGGCAATGAGTCGGCGCGGTCGGCCACCGCGAACGCGGTCCGTCCGGACACCACCGCTCCGGCGGTCGTGACCGGGGTGACGGCGGCCGGTGTGGTCACCGGTGTGAACGTGGGTTGGTCGGCACGCACGGAGTCGGATCTGGCCGGGTACAACGTGTATCGGTCGGCGTCGGCGACGGGCACCTTCACCAAGCTGAACACCACGGTGCTGACCGGGACGACCTACGCGGACACCACGGCTCCGGTCTCGGTGGCGTCCTTCTACCAGCTGACCGCCGTGGACACCTCGGGCAACGAATCCGTGCGGTCCTCGACGGTCAGTGCCACCCGCCCGGCGCCGCCGACCTCGGCGACGACGGTCCGGATCAATGCCGGCGGCCCTGCGGTGACGCTGGGCGGCGTCCAGTGGGCGGCGGACCAGTTGTTCACCGGTGGGAAGTCCTTCGTCAGCACGGTTCCGATTGCCGGGACGACGAATGACGTTCTCTACCAGTCGGAGCGCAGCAACGCGTCGTTCAGCTACTCGATCCCCGTCGCAAACGGGACCTACGACGTGCGACTGCACTTCGCCGAGATCTACTGGGGCGCAACCGGCGGCGGCGCCGGCGGCACCGGCAAGCGGATCTTCAGCGCCAACATCGAAGGTGGCGCAGTGGAACTGGCCAACTTCGACATGAACGCTGCTGCCGCGCCGATGACGTCGATCGTCCGCAGCTACCGGTCGACGATCACCGACGGCCGGGTCGACATCGCCTTCGCCGCGACCGTCAACCAGGCCAAGGTGTCCGCCATCGAGATCGTCCCGGCGGACACCACGGCACCGGTCCAGGTGACCGGGGTGACCGCCACCGCCTCGACGACCGGCATCACGGTCGGTTGGGCGGCTCGGACGGAGTCGGACCTGGCCGGGTACAACGTGTATCGCGCAGCGACGGCCACCGGTACCTACACCAAGGTGAACACGGCCGTGGTGACCGGGACCTCCTACGCGCACACCGCGGCACCGGCCGGAGTGGCATCGTTCTACCAGGTCACCGCGGTCGACCGGGCGGGCAACGAGTCCGTCCGGTCGGCAACGGTGAACGCCACCAGGCCGGCGGCGGCGCGCCCGACCATCCGGATCAACACCGGTGGTGCCGCACAGACGGTCAGTGGGACCGGATGGACGGCCTGCACGGCCATCACGGCGTGCAGTGGCTGGGTGAGCGGCGGATTCGCGTACTCGGAGAACGACACCATCAGCGGACTGCCGGCCGGCACGAACAACGCGCTGTTCCAGTCCGAGTGGACCGGGGGAGCAAATGGGACCGGTGTGGTCGCCGTCGGTGCACGTGCCTTCGGCTTCCAGGTTCCGGTGCCGAACGGGACCTACCAGGTGCGCCTGCACTTCGCCGAGTTGAACAAGACCGCCGCGAACGCCCGGACATTCGACGTCCGGCTCGAGAACACGACGGTGCTGTCCAACTTCGACGTGTTCGCACAGGCGGGCGGTATCGACCGGGCGATCGTGAGGCAGTTCCCGGTGACGGTCGCGGATGGACAGGTGACGATCGACTTCATCCGCCGGATCGAGAACGCAAAGATCAGCGCCATCGAGATCATCCCGACCGGGTGAGACATGGTTCCGGCCGCCCGGTGTCGGGGGCAGCCGGAGCCTGAACACACAACGTCGGCCGTCCGGGAAAACGGGCGGCCGGCGTTGTGTATCTGGCGGGCACGAAGCGCCGTCGCCGTGAAACATCCTGCCGCGCAGCGCAGCACGATCGTTCACGATCACCTTCACTCCCGGGCTGAGGTCGTGCGCACCCCCCGGCGGGCGCGGAGTTCACAGCAGACTTGCTCGAGTCGACGTCGGAACCGCGCCTCCGAACGCCGCTCGGCACGTCTCTGAGCACGGCGCTTTCCGAGGCGTCCAACCGCGGTTAGTCAGCACATCCGCGACCTGAGCCGCCATTTCGCACGGCCGGCCGACGACGTCGCGCCAGCCGTAGCGGAGCACGGTGTCGCCGGCGACCGCGCCGAGGTTGTCCCGCCTGAGGTCCCGAAACGCCCGCTGCGCCGGGTGGGCCTCACGCCCGTCGAGCTCGACGACGACGCCGAACCCTTGGTATCGAACGCTGGCGGGGTGCAGGGCGGCTGCCGCTGGCCGCTGCATCGCCCGGCTCAGATGGATCCGCACTCCGGGTTGCCGACTCCCGCTGCCGGCCGGCATGTTGTGCACAGAGATGCTCCCCGCCGAGCGACTGCGCCCAGGAAAGACCTACATCACACCCACGCCGGGAGCCGGCTCGACAGGGTCATCCGGGAGGACGGTCGTCGTGAAACAACGTGCCGCTCTGAGCAGCACAACCGTTCACGATCAAGCGCACAGCGAGGTCGACACCGGTACGTGTTCAGCCGGTGCGGACCTCTGGCTCGTTGGTGAGCAGCAGCCTGGTCAATTCGACCCGGGAGCGGATGTTCAGCTTGGTAAAGGCGCTCTTGAGGTGCGAGTCGACGGTGTGCTTGGACAAGAACAATTGTGCCGCGATCTCCCGGTTCGTCATGCCCTTGGCCACCAGTCGAACGATCCGGAGCTCACCCGGGGCGAGCCGTCGCCAGTCGATGCCCGGATCGGACAGCGACCGGTTGATCGCCGTCCGCGGGATTGGCGATTGGTCGGCGACAGGCGGTAGTGGCGTGATCGGAATGTCACTCCTGGCCATCACGGCGGCCAGGTCCTCCCGCGAGGTCACGTTCAGTTTCTTGAGCAGCCGCGCCGAGTGCCAGCGAACCGTGCCCTCGCTGACGGCGAGCCGGTGCGCGATCACCCTGGTCGGTGTACCGCCGGCCAGTTCCATCAGCATCTGCTGCTCGCGGGTCGTCAGACCGGCCGTGGTTCCGTCCTCGAGGGTGACCTCGCGCCGGCTCAGCGTCCGCAGGGCGGCAATCAACTGGCTGACCTGCTGCGCGGAGACCCCGGGTTCGCCGCCCACCACATTTCGCAGCGAACTACCCAGGTCCGCCGGCGCGAGATCGGCGCTGAGCCAACCGTCGGCACCGGAAGCAAGCGCGGGGATCAGCAGGTCGTCGCGGCCGGCCCCGTCGTGCGCCAGAACGACGATGTGGTCGGCCACCCGCTCGCGGGACAGCCGCCTGATCGTCGCGACCAACCCGACCAGCAGCGGCGCGATCACCAGGCAGATGTCAGCGGCCGTGTGCAGACCGAGCTGGGACGCGGCGATGGCCGATGGCGCGACGCCGACGATGACCAGACCGGCCGCGTTGGGCGACCGCACCAGCTTCTGCAGCGGATCGCCGGCGTCGGAGATCACGACGGCGGAGAGGGTGCCGTCCTCGGTGGTGGGGGATGCCGAAAATCCTGCGACGGCTGCCTGCACCTGCACCTCTGGCCTCCTGGGCGACTCGAAGAGCGGTGAGCCGTCCGTTGGGCCGATCGGTGTACATCACCCGATCGAACATCAACGCTGACCCCCGGTAAGCACCGTAACGCACCGTTGGCCCAAAAAGGATGGCCGTCAAACAAACTTTCTAAGATATTTGTCGATGAAGCTACGGACGGTGACGCGATGTCTACCTTCGGTGCCGACGAGCCTCTGGGACGTCCGAGCGACACAGCCGTGGGATGTCACCGGCCGTCCCACGGCAGCAATCGCACGTCCCACGGGCCTAGGAGAGACATCGGATCGAGGTAGAGCCGGTCGGGCAGGCGGGCACCCCAGTGCAGACAGGTCGCCGGTGCGCATCCCGGATGGCCCGGTTGCAGCGTTCCGATCACCTCGCCGGCCGTCACCGCGCGCCCTGCCCGCACCGTGGCTGTGACCGGTTCGTAGGTGGTGCGCATTCCACCCTCGTGCTCGATCGACAGCACGCCGCGGCCGGCGAGGGTGCCGGCGAACACCACCCGCCCAGGGCCCGCGGCGAGCACCGTCGCACCGGTAGCGGCTGCCAGGTCGACGCCGCGATGGCCCGGACTGTAGGAGGTGTCGGGAGCCCGGAATGGGGTCAGCACGACAGGTGGGGGAGCGACCGGCAGCACGAACCCGAGCACCGGACCCGGCGCCGCGGATGACGCTGCCGGTGTGGCAGCGGGCCACAGCACCAGCAGGACCACCGTCATCACCCGGATGCTGCGGGCCAGGAACGCCGTCGATGCCGGAGCCATGAAGGCAGATTGGTCGCTGCCCGCTCGGCCGTCCGCATCTTCGCCGGCAATGTGCACAACGTTCGCGATCGTGTCCGGGTGTGCAGCCATTACCTGCGCGCAGCCGCCATCGGCTACCCTGGTCTGGCAGCCCGTGCGAGCGGGCTGACTTCGCACGCCTTGTTGCCGTAGGTGGATCGCTCACCGGCCCGAGGTGCACCGTAGGTCCCGCAAGGGTGGTGCGCCCGGAAGGCGTCAGGGCCGTGGGTCACCCGACCTCCGGCGACAACCGAGATTGCGTCCGTTTCAGGCCGAGAGGGCCGCCGGGCGCCCGCACCGAGAGGACGCGCCGCAATGGCTGTCGTCACCATGCGTCAAATGCTGGACGCAGGTGTCCATTTCGGACACCAGACCAGGCGTTGGAACCCGAAGATGAAGCGATTCATCTTCACCGAACGCAACGGCATCTACATCATCGATCTGCAGCAAACGCTGCAGTACGTCGACCGCGCGTACGAGTTCATCCGCGAGACGGTCGCCCACGGCGGCACCGTGCTGTTCATCGGCACCAAGCGACAGGCGCAGGAGGCGATCGCCGAGCAGGCGACCCGCGTCTCGATGCCGTACGTCAACCAGCGCTGGCTGGGCGGCATGCTGACCAACTTCCAGACCGTGCACAAGCGCCTGCAGCGCCTCAAGGACCTCGAGGCGATGGAGACCTCCGGTGAGTTCGAGGGCCGCACCAAGAAAGAGGTGCTGCTGCTGACCCGCGAGAAGGACAAGCTGGCCAAGACCCTCGGCGGCATCCGCGACATGGCCAAGGTCCCCTCGGCCGTCTGGATCGTGGACACCAAGAAGGAGCACATCGCCGTCGGCGAGGCCCGCAAGCTGAACATCCCGGTCGTCGCCGTGCTGGACACCAACTGCGATCCCGACGAGGTCGACTACCCGGTCCCGGGTAACGACGACGCCATCCGGTCCGCCGCGCTGCTGACCAAGGTCATCGCCGAGGCGGTCGCCGCCGGCCTCATCGCCCGTTCCGGTGGCGCCGCCGTCGCCGCCGGCGAAGAGCCGCTGGCCGAGTGGGAGCGCGAGCTGCTGGCATCCGGTGCCGAGACCGCTGCCGTCGAGGCCCCCGCGGCCGAGGCAGTCGCTGCCACCGAGCCGGTTGCTACCAATAACGCTGCTGCCGGCGATGCTGTCGAGCAGGCCCGCGGCGAGGTCATCAGCGAGACCGAATCGGGCGCCGATGCGGCCATCCAGGTCCAGGCCGACGCCGATGCCGGTGTCGAGGCGATCGTCCCGAACGAGCAGGCCAGCGTCAGCAGCTGACACCGGCGTTCTTCGCCGTCCGACGGGTGCGCCCGCGCGACCAGCGCGGCCACCTGATTCTCTTCCGAGTAGACAAGGAACACCGCCGACCATGGCGAACATCAGTACGGCCGACGTCAAGCGGCTCCGGGAACTGACCGGCGCCGGAATGATGGACTGCAAGCGGGCTCTTGACGAGTCCGACGGTGACTTCGACAAGGCTGTCGAGCTGCTTCGCATCAAGGGTGCGAAGGACATCGGCAAGCGCGCCGAGCGGACGACGGCCGAGGGCCTGGTGGCTTCCGCCGGCGGTGCGCTGATCGAGCTCGACAGCGAGACCGACTTCGTCGCCAAGAACGCCGAATTCCAGCAGCTGGCCGAGAGCGTCGTCAACGCCGCTGCCCAGCTGGAGGCCGGGTCCGGTGTGGACGCCGTGCTGGCCGCCCCGCTGGGCGCCGGCACAGTCGCCGACGCGATCAACGCGGCGTCGGTGAAGCTGGGCGAGAAGCTCGAGCTGCGTCGCGTCGTCAAGTACGACGGCCCGACGACGGTCTACCTGCACAAGCGCTCCGCCGACCTGCCGCCGTCGATCGGCGTGCTGGTCCAGTACACCGGCGAGGCCGCCGAGGCGGCTCGCGGGGCAGCCATGCAGATCGCCTCGCTCAAGGCCCGCTACGTCACCCGGGACGAGATCCCGGCCGACGTGGTCGAGTCCGAGAAGCGCATCGCCGAGGCGACCGCGCGCGAGGAGGGCAAGCCGGAGGCCGCGCTCGCCCGCATCGTCGAGGGCAGGCTCAACGGGTTCTTCAAGGAGACGGTGCTGACCGAGCAGTCCTCGGTGCTCGACTCCAAGAAGACCGTCGGCGCATTGCTCAGCTCCGCCGGCATCACCGTCACCGCCTTCAGCCGTTTCGAGGTCGGGACGGCCTGATCTGCGCGTCCCGTCCGCCGCGGCCGGCCGATTCTGCCGGCCGCGGTGCACGGACGGTGACGGCTGACTCTAGGGTCGGTACAGCGCAGGATCCGACAGCAACGACCGAGGGCGGGGACTGAATGGCACGGGAACAGCCGCGGCGTCCCTTTCGACGGGTCGTGCTGAAGCTGGGCGGCGAGATGTTCGGCGGCGGTGAGGTGGGGGTGGACCCCGACGTCGTGTCGACCGTTGCCGACCAGATCGCCGAGGTGGCCGCCGACGGCGTGCAGGTCGCCGTGGTGATCGGCGGCGGGAACTTCTTCCGTGGCGCCGAACTGCACGAACGCGGTATGGACCGTGCTCGTGCGGACTACATGGGCATGCTCGGCACAGTGATGAACTGTCTTGCGCTGCAGGACTTTCTGGAGCGCGAGCACCACATCGACACCCGTGTGCAGACCGCCATCACGATGGGACAGGTCGCCGAGCCGTACATTCCGCGGCGTGCCGTACGACACCTGGAGAAGGGTCGTGTGGTGATCTTCGGGGCCGGCGTCGGGATGCCGTACTTCTCCACCGACACGACGGCCGCCCAGCGTGCGCTGGAGATCGGCGCCGAGGTCGTGCTGATGGCGAAGGCCGTCGACGGCGTCTACGACGCGGACCCCAGGGTCGTGCCGGACGCGAAGATGTTCACCGAGATCACCCACCGCGAGGTGCTCGAACGCGGTCTGCAGGTCGCCGACGCGACGGCGTTCAGCCTCTGCATGGACAATGACATGCCGATCATCGTCTTCAACCTGCTGACCAACGGCAACATCGGGAAAGCTGTCCGTGGGGCCGCCATCGGCACCCTGGTGTACACCCCGCCGCGTGGGGATTCGGAAAGGCGCACGACGACATGATTGACGAGACACTCTTCGACGCCGAAGAAAAGATGGAGAAGGCGGTCTCCGTCGCCAAGGACGACCTGGCGACGCTGCGGACCGGCCGGGCCAATCCCAACATGTTCGGTCGGGTGGTCATCGACTACTACGGTGCGCCGACCCCGCTGACCCAGATGGCCACCATCAACATTCCGGAAGCCAGGATGGCGGTCATCAAGCCGTATGACGCCGGCCAGCTGCAGGCCATCGAGAAGGCAATCCGGGACTCCGATCTCGGGGTCAACCCGGGAACCGACGGGATCGTCATCCGGGTGGTGTTCCCGCAGCTCACCGAGCAGCGCCGGCGCGAACTCGGCAAGACCGCCCGGCACAAGGGCGAGGAGGCGAAGGTCTCCATCCGGAACATCCGCCGCAAGGCGAAGGACACCCTGGACAAGCTGTCCAAGGACGGCGAGGCCGGCGAGGACGACGTGAACCGCGCCGAGAAGGAATTGCAGTCGCTGACCGACCAGTACGTCGCGCAGATCGACGAGTTGGTCAAGCACAAGGAAGCCGAGCTGCTCGAGGTCTGATGGATTCCCCCAGATCTGGCGAGCCGAGCGACGAGCCGGTCGAATCGGGGGCATCCGCAGCGCCCACCGCTAGCCGCGCCGCGTCCAGGGCGGGCCGTGATCTGCCACGCGCCATCGGTGTCGGGCTGGTGCTCGGCGCGCTCGCCATCACCAGCCTGCTGACCTACCGGGCCACCTTCATCCTGATCATCGTGGCGGCTGTCTCGGCGTCCATCTGGGAATTGCGGGGCACCCTGTCCCGGGCCCGCGGCATCCAGCTCAGCTGGTTGCCGGTCACCGTCGGTTCGGCCGCGATGGTGGCGCTCGCCTGGCCGTACGGGCAGGCCGCGCAGGGTATCGGCGTCGCCCTGACCGCCCTGGTCTGCATGGTGTGGCGCTTCGGCAAGGGTGCGGCCGGATATCTCGCCGACCTTGCCGCGTCGGTGTTCACCGTCGTGTACCTGGGGTTGTTCGCGACCTTCGCGACGCTGATGCTGGTGCCCACGGACGGCGCCGGCCGGATCATCACGTTTCTGATCATGGTGGTCTGCTCCGACACCGGGGGCTACGCGGCCGGCGTGCTGTTCGGCAAACACCCGATGGCACCGACGATCTCGCCCAAGAAGTCGTGGGAAGGGTTCGCCGGATCGACCGCCGCAGCGATGCTGGGTGGGGCGCTCACCGTGTGGCTGCTGCTGGACGGGCAATGGTGGAAGGGACTGATCACCGGTGCCGCCGTCGCCGTGGTCGCGACGGCCGGTGACCTCACCGAGTCCCTGATCAAGCGCGACCTGGGCGTCAAGGACATGGGCAACCTGCTGCCCGGGCACGGCGGGGTGATGGACCGGATGGACTCGCTGCTGCCGTCCGCGGTGGTCAGCTGGGCGCTGCTCACGCTGTTCGTCCCGGTCACCTGACGAACCCGTCTGTCACGGCATGTTTGCCCGCCGACCCCAGGTGGCACTATCTGCTGCGTGACGCCTCCTCTCGTTCTCCTGCACGCCTTCCCGCTCGATTCCCGGATGTTCGACCCGATCCGTGCTGGGGTGGCGGAGCACGCCGACCTGCTGACCCCGGACCTGCGCGGGTTCGGCTCCGGCCCGGCACTGGGCGATCCGCCGCCGGACCCGGATCTCGCACTGCTCGCCGAGGACGTGGTGGCGGCCCTTGATGACCAGGGGATCGAGCGGGCGATCGTCGGCGGTGTCTCGATGGGCGGCTACGTCGCGCTCGCCATGTTGCGCGCGCATCCGGATCGGGTTGCCGGACTGGTCCTGGTCGATACCCGCAGCGGCGCCGACGACGGCGCGGCCCTCGAGCGGCGGCGGGCGGCGGCCGAACGGGCCGACGAGGGGGAGATCAGCTCCGGGCTCGACGCTGTCGGACCGCTGATCGCCAAGGGCGCGGCCGCTCCCGTGCGGGAAACGCTCGCCTCGATCGCGGCAGGGGTGCCGGCGCCCACGGTCGGCTGGGCTCAGCGCGCGATGGCCGCCCGGCCGGACTCGACGGACGTGCTGGCCGCTGCCGATGTCCCCGTCCTGGTGGTGGTCGGTGAGCACGACACGGTGACGCCACCGGACGAGGCCCGCGCGATGGCGGCGGCCGTCCCGGGAGCCGAACTGGTCCAGCTCCCGGACGCCGGCCACCTGAGCCCGGCGGAGGACCCCGACGGCTTCACCCTGGCGCTGACGGGGTGGCTCGGTCGGCAGTTCTGAGACCCTGTCCGCCCCGTATGGGAGGGTATTGCCCATGGGAAAACGATGACCATGAGCAACGACAATCCGCTGTCCGTAACGCCAATGGCGTCGACACCACTGCCCTCCTATCCCGGCGCCGGGGACCTGGTCCGGTCGGTGGCCGGCCAGGCGCTCGCGCTCCGCGGCCTCACCAAGGCCTTCGGGGACCGGATCGCCGTCGACCACATCGATCTCGACGTGCCTGCCGGCTCGTTCTTCGGTCTGGTCGGCCCGAACGGTGCCGGCAAGACGACAACGCTGTCGATGGTCACCGGGCTGCTCCGGCCGGACGCCGGACGCGTGGTGGTGGCCGGGGTCGACGTGTGGACCGACCCTGCCGCCGCGAAGGCGCGGATGGGCGTGCTGCCGGACGGGCTCCGGTTGTTCGAGCGGCTGTCCGGACCGGAACTGCTCAGCTACCTCGGACGCCTGCGCGGGATGTCGGCCGACGTGGTCAAGGCCAGGGCAACCGAGCTGATCGCGGTGCTGGACCTTGCCGATGCAGGCAACAAGCTCGTCGCCGACTACTCGACCGGTATGCGCAAGAAGATCACCCTGGCCGCCGCGCTGCTGCACTCGCCGGCAGTCCTGCTGTTGGACGAACCGCTCGAGGCCGTGGACCCCGTGTCCGCCAGGATCATCCGCAACGTCCTGGGCCGCTACACCCATGGCGGCGGCACCGTGGTGTTCTCCTCCCACGTGATGGCGCTGGTGGAAGGTCTGTGTACGCACGTCGCGGTGATGGCCAAGGGCCGGATCATCGCGGCGGGCGAGCTCGCCGCGGTCAGGGGCGACGCGCCCAGCCTGGACGACGCCTTCATGCACCTTGTCGGCGCATCCGACGTCCAGGAGGGGGGCCTGTCGTGGTTGGGGTCTTCGCCGGCCTGAAATGGCGGCTGGTCACCAGCCGGATACGGGCAAGCCGTGGCGGGACCAAGATCGGAATGGTCATCCTGCTGGTGGTGCTGGTCGCCTTCCTCGGGTTGATGGCGTTCGGTCTGGCCTCGCTGCGGGCCGTACCCGAGTACGCCGTGCCGATCGTCGTCACGCTGTTCACCGTGCAGCTGATCGGCTGGGTACTGACCCCGCTGGTGGCCTTCGGGGTGGACGAGACGGTCGATCCGGCGCGATTCGCCTTGCTGCCCATCAGGTCTCAGACTTTGCAGCGCGGCCTGCTGGTCAGCTCGCTCATCGGGTATTTCCCTGCGGCCAACGTGATCGTGCTGATCGGCGCCGCCATCGGCATCGGCGTTCCATGGTCGGTGTTGCCGGTGGCGCTTGTCTGCGCGGCGGTCCAGCTGCTGTTGTGCGTGATCCTGTCCCGCGCCGCGTCCACCTCGATGTCCGCGCTGATGTCCAGCAGGCGTGGGCGTGACCTGGGCATGGGTGTGGGATTGCTGGTCTTCGTGCTGTATCTGGCCTTCATCGCGGTGGTCAACAACCCCGGTGACGGCAGCGCCCTGCAAGGCGGCATCCAGCGGGCGGCCGCCGTGCTCCAGTGGACGCCGCCCGGTGCGTTGGCCTCCCTGCCCGGTCAGGTCGGGGCCGGGGAATGGGGGCGCGCCGCACTCTCTGCGGCGATCGCGCTGGCGGGACTGGCCCTCTCATGGTGGTGGTGGTCGGTGGCCCTGGACAAGAGCCTCACCACGGTCCCGTCCACCACCGCCGGTTCGTCGCCGGCCGGCGGCGGACCGGACGACACCGCCGTCGGGGTCGGGGTGAACGGCACGATGCGGGTGGTGGCCGGTCGCGACCGCCGACTGGCGTGGCGCGATCCGATGCGAAGGATGCCGTGGCTGATGCTGGCCGTGCTCACGATCGTCTGGCCGTTCCTGGTGGTGCGCGGCCCGGGCGCGGTGTTCGCGGTGGCGTTCGGCGCGATTCTCTGCGGCTCGCAGGCGGCGAACCAATACGGCGTGGAGGGTTCGGGGCTGTGGCTGCACCTGCAGACGATCACCGACCGGACCAGGGCCCGGGGTGAGGTGCTCGGCCATGCGATCACCGTGCTGATCCCCGGTATCGGGGTCGTCGTCGTTTCCATCGCGGCGCTCGCGATCTTCTACGACGACTATGACAAGGTTCCGGCCGCCCTGGGCGGCTGTCTTGGTGCCCTGCTCGGCGGGCTCGCCGCGGCCAGCTACCTCTCGGCGGCGGTGCCGTACGCGATGCCGCAGAGCCGCAAGTCGCTGTTCGCGTCCAGCGTCCCCGGCCAGAAGGGACGCACCGCGGCGGCGAGCTTCGGGGTGATCGGCGGAGGTCTGCTGATCGCACTGCCCGCTGCGGTGGCCGCGGTGCTGTCGCTGACCGTCAGCCCGGTTTGGGGCTGGGTGGCACTCGTCCTCGGGCCAGCTGTCGGCGTCGTCACGCTGTTGGTCGCCGCCCGCTTGACGGCCAACCGCTACCTGGAGCAGGCCACCGAGATCTTCGCCGTGGTGTCGGCGGGCGACCGGGTGTGACGACAGCGGCCCGGCGGGAAACACCCGCCGGGCCGCTGTCTCACCACTGCTGTCGCTGTCAGCGGCCGCCGATGGCGCGTTCCGCGAAGGCCCGCATCCCCTTGCGTTGCTGAGCCGGGACCGTGGCCTCCGCCTGCGATCCCGCTGCGTCGACTCCTGGGGTGTCGAACCCTGGGGTGTCGGTGACCCGCGGGAAGGTGTCCGTGTCCGACTCCGAGACATCACGTGGCACATCGGAGCTGCCGTCGAACTGCTCCGACAGTGCCTGCATCGCAGGATCGTTCGACTCGTCGGTGGTGTTGGCGCCGCTGCGGTCGCCCGACTGCCGGCCCTGACCGGACTGCGGCCGCCCGAGATCGGCGCGCACGGACTCGACGGTCACCTCGTCCCACGGCCCCGGCGCCTTGTCGTAGCCGTCCGGAAGGCCGGTCGGGCGCTCCTTCGGGTCGACGGGGAAGTCGGACGTCACCGGGCGGGACGACTCGCTGGCCGGCGGGTCGAGCAGGGTCGGTGCGGTCGCCGCCAGCTGGTCCACCTGCGCGAGGTGATCGCGCAAGGACGCGAGCTGGTCGAGAACATGCCCGCGCAGCGCTGTCAGCTCCCCGACGGCGGCATCCGCCTCGGCGACCCGCTGGTGCGATTCCGCCGCCGCCCGCCTGACCAGCTCCGCGGCCTGCTCGGTCGCCTCCCGGACCCGGGCCTTGGCCTCGGCGGTCGCCTCGGCAACCCGCTGCTTCGCGTCCGCGACGGAGATCTCCTCACGCTCGGTGAGCCGCTGATGGGCCTCTGCCCGGCGCGAGCTCATGGCGATTTCGAAGTCCTCGTCGATCGCCTTGCGGCGGGCGGTGCCCTCGGCGTCGAGCCGCTCGCGCTCCGCAGTGGCGGCGGCGGTCAACGTCTCGGCGGTGTCCCGCGCGGAGGTGAGGGTGTGCTCGGCCTCTGCCCGTGCCGCCGTCAGCGTCGCGGTTGCCTCGTTCCGGGCGGCGGTCAGCGTTGCATTCGACTCGTTGCGGGCGGCCGTCACCGTCGCGGCAGCCTCGTCCCGGGCGGCAGTCAGGGTTGCGCGCGACTCCTCGGTGGCGTCCAGCAGCAGGCGCTCCGCCTCAGCGGTCGCCGCGGCCAGCGCGGCCTGTGACTCGGCCGCAGCTGCGGCCCGGGTGTTCTCTGCTTCCGTGGTTGCCTCGGACAGCATCTCGCGGACCTGGTCGGCGAGCTGGCGGCGGGTGCGTTCCCGCTCGGCGTCGAACCGGTCCCGTTCGGCGGCGGTCGCCGCCGTCATCGCCGACGCAGCGGCGGTCACCTTTTCCGCGTCGGCATTGGCGCGTGCCCGGATCTCGGCGGCCTCTTCCTCGGCCAGCCGGATCATCCGCTGCATGCGGTTCGACAAGCCGGTCATCGAGACCGGTTCCTTGGCGAGGTTGTCGAGCTGGGTGCGCAGCTGATCCACCTCGCCGTGCGCGGCCTGCAGTTGAGCCGTCACCTCGGCCAGCCGCTGGTTCGTCGCGTCACCGTTCGCGGTGGCGATCCGCAGGTCGTACTCCAGCCGTTCCAGATGCGCGGTGACCTGGTCGGGCGCGAAGCCGCGGCGGACGACATCGAAAGGGACCTGGGCAGGCAGCCACTCATTGGAACTCATGGGCCTATCGTCCCACTCGGCACGCCCGACTCAGCGCAACAACACCGATTCAGTGCGCCGCCGGCGGCTGTACGAGTTCGACCAGCACGCCGCCGGTGTCCTTCGGGTGCAGGAAGTTGATCGACGACCCGCCGGTGCCCCGGCGCGGCTCGTCGTACAGGGTCCGTACGCCGGCCGCCCTGGCATCCTGCGCGGCCTGCCGGACGTCGGTGACCCGGTATGCGAGCTGCTGCAGGCCAGGGCCGTTGCGTTCGAGGAAACGGCCGATGGTCGAGTCGCCGGTCAGCGGGGCGAGCAGCTGGACCTGCGCCCCGTCGCCGTAGGCGATCATCGCCTCCTCGACGCCCTGTTCCTCGTTGCGCTCCTGGTGGGCCAGCCTGCCGCCCAGCACGGTGGTGTGGAACTCGATGGCGGCCGCCAGGTCGGGAACGGCGATTCCGACGTGATCGATCGCGGTGATGGAGATGCCGGACCCCGGCAGGGTGGTCTGTTCGTCGACGCTCATCGAGCCACCGTAGCCCGACTGTGGGTTAGGTTTCCTCGCATGTCTGCCCGCTCTGTCGCCGGCCCGGCAGGCGCCGCCGGGCCGTCCACCGAGGATCTGCTGAAGGCCGCGGACGGCGGGTCGGTGCGGGCCATCGCCCGGCTGCTCAGCCGGATCGAGGGCGGCGGGCGGCGCGCGGCCGAGGTCGCCGGCGCGCTTGTCGGGCGACGACGCGGGGCGATGATCACCGGCGTCACCGGGCCTCCCGGGGTCGGCAAATCAACCCTGACGACGGCGATGATCACCCGCTACCGGGCCGCCGGCCGGCGCGTTGCCGTACTGGCCGTCGACCCGTCCAGCCCGTTCAGTGGGGGCGCGCTGCTCGGCGACCGGGTCCGGATGGCCGACCACAGCACGGACAGCGGTGTGTACATCCGCTCGATGTCCAGCCGTGGTGAGCTCGGTGGTCTGTCGGCGGCGGCCCCGGCGGCGGCGGATCTGTTCTCCTGCATCGGGTTCGACGAGGTGCTGGTCGAGACGGTGGGCGTCGGGCAGAACGAGATCGCCGTCATGCGGCTGGCCGACTCGGTGCTGGTGGTGCTCGCCCCGGGAATGGGCGACGGCATCCAGGCGGCGAAGGCGGGAATCCTGGAGATCGCCGACATCCTCGTCGTCAACAAGTCCGACCACGCGGGGGCGACCGCCACCGTCCGGGACCTGAAAGGGATGGTCGCGCTGGGCCGCTCCGGCGTTGCCGGTCCGGGCCAGTGGCGGGCGCCGGTGTTGTCGACAACGGCATCGTCCGGAACCGGGGTCGACGAGGTGCTGGCGGCGATCGGCGATCACCGGGAGAGCTTGCACCGCAGTGGGGGAGCGGTCGCCCGGCAGCTCCAACGGGCCGAAATGGCCGTCCACGCAGTCGTTCTCGAGCGGGTCGACGCGATGCTGGCATCGGCTCACGGCCGGGAACAGCTGGCGAGGGCCGCCTCGATCGTCGCCGCCGGGGACTGTGACCATCATCATGCCGCCGGAACGGTGTTGGACTGGTTGGCCGGCAAAGGGTCTGATCCTTCACAGGGCTAGCGTTCAAGGCATGACGGACACCATCGTCGTCACCGACGTCGTGAAGCGGTACGGATCACTGACCGCGGTCGACAACGTCTCATTGACCGTCGGGCACGGCGAATTCTTCGGGATCCTCGGACCCAACGGCGCCGGCAAGACGACGCTGCTGGAGATCATCGAGGGCCTGCGGGAGGCGGATTCGGGCAGCGTCACCGTTCTCGGCCAGCCCGTGTGGCCGCGAAACCCGGTCCTGCTGCAGCGATTGGGTGTCCAACTGCAGGCGACGGCCTTCTTCGAGCGGCTCACCACCAGGGAGCAACTGGAGACCTTCGCGGCGCTGTACGGCGTGCCGGGACGCAGGGTCGACGAGATGCTGGAGCTCGTCGCGCTGACCGACAAGGCGCGCACACCGGCCGAGAAGCTGTCCGGTGGCCAGGCGCAACGGCTGTCGATCGCCTGCGCGCTGATCCACGACCCGGAGATGGTCTTCCTCGACGAACCGACCGGACCGCTCGACCCGCAGGCGAAGCGCAACCTGTGGGAAGTGTTGCGGGCCATCAACGAACGGGGCAAGACGGTGGTGCTGACCACCCACTCGATGGATGAGGCCGAGGAGCTGTGCGACCGGGTCGCGATCATGGACAACGGCAGGATCCTGAAGATGGGAAGCCCCGCCGCACTGGTGCGCGACCTCGACGCCCCGGTCCGGATCTCGATCGACGCGGGCGCCGTGACGGTGGAAGCCGCCCGGGCGATCGACGGTGTGGACGAGGCGAGCAGCGAGCAGCTGTCCACCGTCATCGCGACCCGCCGGCCCGCTCCGGTACTGGCCGCGCTGGCCGACGCCGATGCACTGACCGGGCTCCAGGTGCGCGGCGCGACGCTCGAGGACGTGTTCCTGGAGCTCACCGGGCGGGAGTACCGGATATGAGGCCGTTCTCGAGCCTGTCGACCGCGATGCTGAAGGGCTTCTACCGGGACAAGGTCAGCCTGTTCTTCGCCATCCTGTTCCCGCTGTTCTTCATCATCATCTTCGGCGCGATTTTTTCCGGCGGCGAGGCGGCCAGGCCGATCGTGGTCGAGGTCGGCGCGGTGCCGCTGATCGACCAGTTGCCCGGGGAGGCCAGGGCCGGCCTCGACGGGGCCGTCGAACTGGTCCCCGGCACCACCATGGACGCCGCGCTGGAGCAGGTGCAGAAGGGTGACGCGGCAGCGGCCCTCACCCAGCAGGGAGACACCCTGCGGCTGGACGTCTCCGCCGCCCAGCCGGCCATCGCTGCCTCGGTCCAGGGTGTGTTCTCCGCCTTCGTGGACCAGGCCAACGTCGCGGTCTCCGGGGCTCCGCCCACCTACGCACTGCAGACCGGGCAGGTCGAGGACCAGTCGTTGCAGCCCATCCAGTACATCGCGCCGGGGATGATCGGCTACGGGATCGCCGTGGGAGCGGTGTTCGGTGCGGCGCTCACGCTGATCACCTGGCGCGAGAAGAAGCTGCTCCGCCGGCTGCGGCTGGCCCCCGTCTCCACGTCGACCGTGGTCGGCTCGAGGGTCTCGGTATCGATCGCGGTGGCCGTCTGCCAGCTGATGCTGTTCGTCGGGATTGCCATGCTGCCGTTCCTCGGGCTGCAGCTCAACGGGGCCTGGTACATGGCGGTGCCACTGGTGATTGCCGGCACCCTGGCATTCCTGGCGGTCGGGCTGCTGGTGGGTGCGGTGGCGAAGACGGCCGAGGGCGGCAGCGGCTTGGCGAATCTGATCATCCTGCCGATGGCGTTTCTCTCCGGCGCCTTCATCCCGCTCGACGCCGCCCCGCAGTGGATGCTCACGGTGTCCAAGTTCCTGCCGATGGGCTACCTGGTGGAGGGCATGAAGGACGTGATGGTGCGCGGCGAGGGACCGTCGGCGGCGCTGTTGCCGATCGTCATCCTGCTGGGATTCGCCGTCGCGATCACCGCGATCGCGACGAGGGTGTTCCGCTGGGACACCGCCTGATCGCTTGTGCGGTCAGCCGAACTCGCTGCCGGTCAGGCGAAGTCGCTGCCGGTCAGGCGAAGTCGCTGCCGGTCAGGCGAAGTCGCCGGCGGCCCGGCGGACCTTCGTCAGCAGCACCGACAGCTGGCCGAGTTCCTGGTCGTCCAGCCCGACGAAGCCGAAATCGGCGGCCGTGACGGCCGCGGTGGCGCTGGTCAGCCGCTCGCGGCCGGCGTCGGTCAGTTCGACCAGGGTGGTGCGCCGATCGCTCGGGTGCGGGAGCCGGCGGGCCAGCCCGTCGGATTCCAGCCGGTCGACGATGTTGGTGATCGAGGTCGGGTGCAGCTGGAGCCGCTCGCCCATCAGCCGCATCGGAAGTGAGCCTCGCTGCGAGAAGGACAGCAGCACCAGGGCCTCGTAGCGGGCGAAGGACAGGCCGTGCGGTTTGAGCCTCTCGTCGACCGTGGCCTGCAGGATCTGTTGCACCCGCATGATGTTGGTGACCGCGGACATGGCGGTGCTGGGACCGATCCGGTCCTCCCACGTCTTCGCCGCCCTGGCGATCGGGTCGAAAGGCAACGCCGGGGCCGTGACGTTCGGACTCATTCCAGCACCGTAGCAAGGGCACACCGGTTCGAATCGCGCGGCCCGATCGGGACAGAACGCTCCGATAGTCGGATCTCCTACTATCGGATATCCTGACGTCGGGTCGCGGTGACCCGTCGTGGAGAGGTGGCGTCATGTCCGACGACAAGGCGGTGCAGTCGAGCATTGCGGCTGGTCGCAAGCGGTGGGAACAGCGCTTCGAGGCGGCCGAAGCAGCCGGCCGGGTCCGGGACATCGACTACACCACGCTGTCCGGGTTGACCGTCGATCCGGTGTACGGCCCGGCAGACGGTGACGTCATCGCGGATTTCGACCGGATCGGCTGGCCGGGGGAGTTCCCCTTCACCCGCGGCCTGCACGCCACGGGATACCGCGGAAAACCATGGACCATCCGGCAGTTCGCCGGGTTCGGCAACGCGGTCGACACCAACGAGCGGTACAAGATGATCCTGGGCGAGGGCGGCCACGGCCTGAGTGTCGCCTTCGACATGCCAACCTTGATGGGCCGGGACTCCGACGACCCCCGGTCGCTCGGTGAGGTCGGTCACTGCGGGGTGGCCATCGACTCCGCTGCCGACATGGAGACGCTGTTCGACGGCATCGACCTCGGTGAGGTCACCACCTCGATGACGGTGTCCGGTCCCGCGGTTCCGGTGTTCTGCATGTACCTGGTCGCCGCCGAACGGCAGGGCGGCGCGGACGCCGCCATCCGCCGGCTCAACGGCACGCTGCAGACCGACATCTTCAAGGAATACATCGCGCAGAAGGAGTGGATCTTCCCTCCCGAGCCGCACCTGCGGCTGATCGGCGACCTGATCGAGTACTGCACGGACCAGATGCCTGACTACAAGCCGGTTTCGGTGTCCGGCTATCACATCAGGGAGGCCGGTTCCACCGCCGCGCAGGAACTCGCGTACACCCTCGCCGACGGCTTCGGCTATGCCGAGCTGGGGCTGTCCCGCGGGATGGACGTCAACAGGTTCGCCCCCGGGCTGAGCTTCTTCTTCGACGCGCACGTCGACTTCTTCGAGGAGATCGCCAAGTTCAGGGCGGCCCGGCGGATCTGGGCGCGGTGGATGCGGGATGTCTACGGCGCCACCGATTCCCGGGCGCAGTG
The DNA here is from genome assembly GCF_052976845.2 of Nakamurella sp. GG22. NCBI lineage: Bacteria > Bacillati > Actinomycetota > Actinomycetes > Nakamurellales > Nakamurellaceae > Nakamurella > Nakamurella sp. GG22. The sequence continues at coordinate 254,755 of NZ_JBRIIO020000005.1, forward strand.
GCTGCGGTTCCACACCCAGACCGCGGGCGTCTCACTGACCGCCCAGCAGCCGGACAACAACGTCACCCGGACGGCCGTCGAGGCGCTCGCCGCTGTCCTGGGCGGTACGAACTCCCTGCACACGAACGCGCTGGACGAGGTGCTCGCGCTGCCCAGCGAGAAGTCGGCGCAGATCGCCCTCCGCACCCAGCAGGTGATCATGGAGGAAACCGGGGTGATCAACGTCGCCGATCCACTGGGCGGCAGTTGGTATGTCGAGGCGCTGACCGACCGGATGGAGGCGGAGGCCGAGCAGATCTTCGACCGGATCAAGGATCTCGCCGCGCTGGCCGTTCCGTCGGGACGGCACCCGGTCGGCGTGATGACCAGCGGCATCCTGCGCGGCATCGAGGACGGCTACTTCACCGGCGAGATCGCCGATGCCTCGTTCGCCTACACGATCGCGGTGGAGAAGGGCGAGAAAAAGGTCGTCGGGGTCAACACCCTGGTCGGCGGGATCGGCGAGGATCTCGAGATCCTGCGCATCTCCGGCGATGTCGAGACCCAGCAGAACGCACTGCTGGCCCGCCGGCGGGCCGAACGCGACGGCGCCGCCGTGACTGCCGCGCTCGACGAACTGACCGCGGTGGCGCTCGGAACCGGCAACATGGTTCCCGCGATGCTGGCTGCCGCCCGAGCGGAGGCCACCCTGGGTGAGATCTGCGATGCGCTGCGCGGCGTCTGGGGCACCTACACCGAGCCCGCGCGCATCTGAGGGCTTTCCCGTCCCGCGCACCGAGCGGCGGTGCTGTTAGATCGGATCACCGCCGACACGGCGGGCGCGTCCGTCCGCCGATAGCAAGTCGTACCGGTCATGCGCGGTCCAGCGATCTCATGACAGGCAGTCCCCATGACAGGCACGACCACGGAGCCGGCGGACCCGCGGTCGCGGACCGTCAGGGCGGCGCGGATCTGGAATGCGATCATCGTCATCGACGTGATCGTGGCCCTGGTCATCCAGCTGTGGCTGATCTTCACCGGCGGACCGGATCCCAACACCGGCGACACCGTCGCGTCGGTCGGCATCGGCACCAGACTGATCCAGACGGTCAGCTTCTTCACCATCCAGAGCAACCTGCTGGTATTGGTCGTCGCCGCGACACTCGTCGTCGATCCGCGGCGCGACGGCCGGTTCTGGCGGGTTCTCCGGCTGGACGCGCTGCTGGGCATCACCGTCACCGGGTTGGTGTTCGACCTGATCCTGATCCACTACGTGCACCCGACCGGATGGCAGCTCGTCGCCACCATCGGATTCCACTACATCGCTCCCTGGGCAACGCTGCTCGGCTGGCTGCTGTTCGGCCCGCGGCCGCGCATCGATCGCACGACGATCGCCTGGTCGCTGGTCTGGCCGATCGCCTGGATCGTCTACACGTTCGTGCGCGGCGCGCTGGTGGACTGGTACCCGTACCCCTTCCTCGACGTGGACGAGGTCGGCCTCGAGGTGGCCCTGCGTAACACGCTGTTCGTCCTGGCGGTGGCCGCCGTGCTGCTGGCAGTCTTCAGGCTCATCGATCGGGTCCTCGCACCTCGCCCCTGACCGCCGCCTCTGACCGCCGCCCCTGACAGCCGCCCCTGACAGCCGCCCCTGACCGCCGCCGGTTCCGCAGGGCGGCGCGGGGCGGTCGTCCGCACATGTGAAGATGGAGAGCATGAGCCGTCCGGACCCACGGCAACAGGCCGCCGCGATGCCAGCGGCCTTTGCCGGTGCCATTGACCTATCCGCCTTGAAGAATCGGGCAACCGCGCCCGCCGGCCAGCCCGCCGGTGCGGCCAACGGTGCACCCGCCGATGCCACCCCCCGCTCGCCGTTCGTCGTCGACGTCGACGAGGCCACCTTCGGCTCGATCCTGCAGGCCTCCGCCGAGGTCCCGGTGGTGATCGACCTGTGGGCGACCTGGTGCGAGCCGTGCAAGCAGCTCTCACCGATCCTGGAACGACTGGCCGCGGCGGCCGGCGGGGCCTGGATCCTGGCCAAGGTCGACGTCGACGCCAACCCGCGCATCGCCCAGGCGTTCGGCGTTCAGTCCATCCCGATGGTCGTCGCACTGGCCAAGGGCCAGCCGGTCGACGCCTTCAACCAGGCACTGCCCGAACCGCAGGTGCGGGCCTGGATCACCGGACTGCTCGATGCCCTGCGCGACCAGCTGCCCGGGATCCGGGAAGCCGAGGCCCGGGCCGGAACGGTGGTGGAAGCGGCCGAGCCGGAGCCGGAGGATCCGCGATTCGTTGCGGCCGAGGAGGCGCTGGCAGCAGGTGATTACGCCGCCGCCGAGCTCGCGTACCAGCAGATCCTGGCCGTCGAACCGGGCAACGCCGATGCGAAGGCGGCGCTCGCCCAGACCGGCCTGCTGGCCCGGGTCGAGAAGCTGACACCCGACGCCGTCGCACTGGCCGACGCTGATCCGTCGAACGTCCAGGCGCAGCGTGACGCCGCCGACGTACAGCTGGCCGAGGGTGATGTCGACGGTGCGTTCGGCCGGCTGATCGAGGCGGTCCGGCGCACGGCGGGCGACGACCGGGCAATCGCGAGAGAGCACCTGGTGGAGCTGTTCTCGCTGTTCCCGCCGGACGACCCGCAGGTGATCAAGGCGCGCAGGGCGCTGGCCGCCGCGCTGTACTGACCCTCCACGCACGCCCCTGCCGCACGCCCGTGCCGCACGCCCGTGCCGCACGCCCGTGCCACCGTGTTGATCATGGCGAAACCAACACGACACGCCCACCGACACGCCGGTTCAGGTGTTGGTTTTGCCATGATCAACACCGGTTGACCGCCCGAGACACCCCCGGGCGATCAACACCGGTTGACCGCCCGAGACACCCCCGGGCGATCAACACCGGCTGGCCGCCCGAGACACCCCCGGGATCAGCCGCAGGCGGGGAAGCCCCGGTGGAAGCCGGCGGAGTAGGCGGCCAGTTCGTCGAACTGCGCGCCCGGACGGGACCGGATGAGGTCCATCGCCTCGTCGGCGTCGGTGGGCCAGGAGCCGAGTTCGTCGACACCGGACTCGCCGAACACCGACGCGGTCCAGGCACCGGTGAAACAGGCTGCGCCCGTTGCGCTTCCGGTGATCGACCGGCCGGCGGCGAGGGCAACGGCGGCGGCCGCGGCGAACTGGCCGATCGAGCCGGCCCGCGACAGGTCATCGGGGTCGGGCTTCGTCGCTGCCGCGCGGAGGGCCGGTTGCCCGTCGAGCCCGTCGACGAAGCCGGCAACCGAGTCCTGAGCCGCCTCCTGTACGCCGGCCGCCGAGTCGAAGCGCGGCAGCGTCGAGGGCGGGCTGGTGGTCACCCCGGCCCGGCCCAGGGTGAGGTCGAGGGTGTCGGATGACAGGGCGCGGCAGGCCGCAGCACCCTCCCGGAAGCCGGTGAGCACGAAGCCGAGCCGGTCGAGGCCGAGGCCGTGGGCGGTCGGATCCGTCGGTGACACCGTTGCCGGATCGCGGAAGTCGAGCAGCGGAGCGACCGCCCGGACGAGCGATGACGGCGGCACGTGTACCCGCTGGGCGGCACCGGACGATGCCGCCGCGAGGAACGCACCCGCATCGCAGTCGGCCTGCGCCTCGATCACGATGGACGGGTAGCGGTCGGGGTCGCGGAGCCGGTCCTGCTGGGTGGGCCCCGCCTGCGCCTGCACCGCGTGGCCGAACTCATGGGCGAAGGCCGCCGCCAGCCCCGCCGTTCCGTAGCTGCCCAGGAGCACCGGCACCAGTGCTGACGAGTCGAACACGATGCCGTCACCCTGCGGGCAGTAGAACGCATTGCCGGTGATCTGCGACGGGTCCGTGACGCACAGCGCCGACCCAGACGGGGCACTGGAATCCATCGACACGTACCCGCCGAGCGGTGGGCGGAACCCGGGACCGCCGTCCGCCGACAGTTGGCTGGACCAGAAGTCCTGCAGGTCGGTGAGCACCGCTGCCACCGTGCGGTCCCCGTCCGCGGAACTGGTCAGCAGGCTCGCGTCGGACTGCTGGGGATCCCCGGCCGGCGGATCGCCGGCAGGCGCGCCGAACTCGGACACCGCGAGAACCGGCACCGACGGCAGCGACACGTCGATCCGTTCCGCCGCAACAGGCGTGCCGCCGACCGCCCCCACCGGAGCGGCCCGGACAGCGCCGAGCACGACGGCGACCGTCGCGAGCACGGCGACGGTGATGGCGACGCCGCGCCCGGTCCTCCGAGGGCGTGTTCCCCGAGCGCGCCGACCTGGACTGCGCGCCTGATCGCTGTCCGCAAGATCAAGTCCCGCCTGATCACTGCCGGCCTGAGAACTGCCGGCCTGAGAACTGCCGGCCTGAGAACTGTCTGCCTGAGAACTGTCCGGGGACAGCGCAGGGACGCCGACCCGGTCGGGTCGGCGTCCCTGTTCGCGCTCGATCAGTGCACCACCGGCTTCACGCCGGCAAGCCTACTGACCGGTTTCCGGCACCAGCCACAGCGCGCCGAGCGGCGGAACGGTGATCGTCGCCGACGCAGGCTGGCCGTGGGACGGGTGGTCGGAGGCGATCACGGCTCCCATGTTGCCCGCACCGGACCCGCCGTAGAGCTCGGAATCGGTGTTCACCGCTTCCCGCCAGACGCCGGCGAACGGCAGGCCGATCCGGTAACCGCTGTGCGGCTGCGGCGAGAAGTTCAGGATGCACGCGACGACGGATCCGTCCGAGCCCCACCGCAGATACGCCAGGACGTTGCCCTCGCGGTCGTTCGCGTCGATCCAGGTGAACCCGGCCGGCGTGAAGTCCTGGGTGTACAGCGCCGGGCTCGACTTGTAGACCCGGTTGAGATCACCGACCAGGGTTCGGATCCCGTCGTGCAGCGGGTACTCGCGCAACTGCCAGGGGAGCTGGATCGCCTGGTTCCACTCCCACGGGTTGCCGAGCTCCTGCCCCATGAACAGCAGCTGCTTTCCGGGGTGCGCCCACTGGTGGGCGAGGAAGGTGCGCAGCGTCGCCGCCTTCTGCCACTCGTCGCCGGGGATCTTGCCCCAGAGCGAGCCCTTCCCGTGCACGACCTCGTCATGGGAGATGGGCAGCACGAACTGTTCGGAGAAGGCGTACATCAGCGAGAACGTCATCTCGTTGTGGTGCCACGACCGGTAGATCGGATCCCGCGAGATGTACCCGAGGCTGTCGTGCATCCAGCCCATGTTCCACTTCAGGTGGAAGCCGAGGCCACCCAGGTGCGTCGGCCGGGTGACGCCCGGCCACGCCGTTGATTCCTCGGCGATCATCAGCACGCCGGGGACCCGCTTGCCCACCGTGGCGTTCGTCTCTTGGAGAAACGCGACAGCGTCGAGGTTCTCGTTGCCGCCGTAGATGTTCGGCAGCCACTGGCCGTCCTCGCGGGAATAGTCCAGGTACAGCATCGATGCGACTGCATCGACCCGGAGCCCGTCGATGTGGTACTGCTCGAGCCAGTAGAGCGCGTTCGCGACGAGGAAGTTGCGCACCTCGCGGCGGCCGAAGTCGAACACGAAGGTGCCCCAGTCCGGCTGCTCACCGCGGCGCGGGTCGGCATGCTCGTACAGCGACGTCCCGTCGAACCGGCCGAGCGCCCACTCGTCCTTCGGGAAGTGCGCCGGCACCCAGTCCATGATCACGCCGACGCCTGCCTGGTGCAGCCGGTCGATCAGGTACCGCAGGTCGTCCGGCGACCCGAACCGGGAGTCCGGCGCGTAGTACGAGGTGACCTGGTAGCCCCACGACGGCGCGAACGGGTGGCCCGCCAGCGGCAGGAACTCGACGTGGGTGAAGCCGGTGTCGCTCAGCTCCTCGATCAGCGCGTCGGCGAGTTCCCGGTAGTTCAAGCCCTCCCGCCAAGAACCGGCGTGGATCTCGTAGATCGACAGCGGCCCGCTCAGCTGGTCGGTCACCGCGCGGGTCGCCATCCAGTCCGCGTCATTCCACTCGTGCCGCGCGGTGCTGACCACCGACGCGGTGGCCGGCGGGACCTCGGCGGCGAACGCCATCGGGTCCGCCTTCTCCCGCCACACGCCGTCCTGGCCGAGGATCTGGAACTTGTACCGGGTGCCCTCGCCGACGCCGGGAACGAACAGCTCCCAGACGCCGGACGAACCCAGCGAGCGCATCGGGGTGCCGGCGCCCGACCAGTGGTCGAAATCGCCCGTCACCCGGACGCCCCGGGCGTTCGGCGCCCAGACGGCGAAGGACGTGCCCGTCACGGCTCCGCCGGGCGTGTCGTAGGACCTGACGTGCGCGCCGAGGACGTCCCAGAGGTTCTCGTGCCGGCCCTCACCGATGAGGTAGAGGTCCATGTCGCCGAGCGTCGGCAGCCAGCGGTAGGGATCATCGAGTTCGTAGACAGCGCCGGGGCCGTAGTCGACCCGGACCCGGTAATCGCTGACCGGCCCGTCGATGACGGCGGTGAAGACGCCCCCGTAGGTGCTCTCGAACGGGACCTCCTTGCCGCCCTGGAGCAGGGTCACGTTCTGGGCGTGGTGCCGCAGCGTGCGGACGACCGTGGTGCCGTCGCCCTGCGGGTGCGCCCCGAGAATGCCGTGCGGGTTGTGGGTGTCGCCGCCGATGAGCTTCTCGTAGTCGTCGTTGCTCGGGCCCTGTGCGGGCTCGGGGGCGGTCGGCGCGGTGGGAGTCGGATCGACCGGCGGCACCTCCGCCGGGGTCTCCGGTGCGAGCGGGGTGTCGACCGCGCCGCCGGCGACGGCCTTCGCAGCGGGCTTCTTGGCCTCGGATTTCGCGGCGGGAGTCTTCGCGGCCGGAGCCTTTGTTGCGGGAGCCTTCGTTGCGGGAGCCTTCGCGGTAGCGGCTTTCGCAGCGGGGGCCTTCGCAGCAGCCGTGCGGCGGGCCGGCTTGGCGGCCGGCTCGGCAGCGTCGTCGGCAGCGGCCTTCGGCTTGGTGGTCCTTCGCGTCGCGGCCGGCTTGTCACCCGACTTCGCGGCGGCGGGCTTGCGGGCCCTGGTGGTCTTGGCAGGCGCGGCCGGGGCGTCGCCGCCGGCCGCCGCCGACTCGGTACCGGAGGGCTGGTCGGGGGTGTTCGTGGTCAAGATGAACCTCCGGTGTTGATGAGGGCGACGACGGCCTGCAGCGGGATGGCTTCCCACAGCGGCCGGTGTCCGTGTTCATAGACGACTTCGTAGATTGCCTTGTCCAGTTCGAAAGCTCGAAGAAGGCTACCGGCCGAGCGGGGGTCGGTTCCGGCGGCCGCCGTGTAGCCGTCGCAGAATGCCTTCCGGTTGCGCTCGGCCCATTCGGCCGCCCGGTACTTGTGCTGCGCGTCCGAGTGCGGGTTGACGACGAGCCCACGCGCCGCGTAGTCGAAGCTGCGGAGCATGCCCGCGACGTCCTTGAGCGGGCTCTGCATCGATCGACGGAACTCCAGCGGCTTGGCCGGTTCGCCCTCGAAGTCGATGACGCTCCAACCGGTCAGGGTCCGCAACACCTGTCCCAGATGCAGGTCGCCGTGGATGCGCTGCAGGGTGATCCCGCCGACGTGGTCCGCCGCGCGGCCGAACGCCGCTGTGATCGCCTCCCGGTGCTGGGCCAGGGACGGCACGAGGTCGGCGGCGGCATTGGCGTCCGCGCGCATCCGATCCAGGATGCCGACCAGTTCATCGACCGGGGCGTCCACCGTGCCGAAGGCGCGGGCGAGGTCGTTGTGCACGGCCGCCACCGCCTCGCCGAGCCGGTGCGATTCGGCGGCGAAGTCACCGCCCACCTCGTCGGCACGCAGGTCACCCTCGCTCATCAGGTCCCGCACGCTCGAGGTGGCCATCGCCCAGCCCTCGGCGCTGTTGGCGAAGAACTCGGTCAGCAGACCGAGGGTTGTCTCCTCGCCGTCGACCGGACCGACGATCTCGCCCAGCGGCTGGGCGATGTGCGTGGACCCCACCGCATGCAACGCGCGGTGGATCTCCGCATCGGGGTTCGGGCCGGGTTCGATCCGGCGGAACATCTTCAGGATCGCCGTGTGCCCGTAGACCAGCGAGGTGTTGGACTGCTCGGCACCGATCACCCGGCCGTCGGAGCGGGTGTCGATCTTCGCGTCCGCTTCCCGGCGTGCGCGTACGCCGTTGCCGAAGTCGCGCTGCCCGTCGATCGCCTCCAGCAGCAACCGGGCGACCGCGGTGTCGGAGAGAGCGTCGTAGGCGGTCAGCCCCTCGACGGCGCCGATCGTCGCGTACGTCAGCTGGTCCGACAGTTGGTCCGTCCAGCCGATCCAGAGTTGATAGCGCTGCGGCCCGGTCGCCGTCCGCACCGTGAACAGGACCTGCTCGATGTCCGCACCGTGGTGGCCGCGGGCAATCGGTGTCCGGGCGCTGAGCTCGATGTCGCCGAGCTCCAGCAGCTGACCCTTGGCGGAGAACCAGCGCTGATGCGGTAGGTGCTCGACGAGCAGCGGGACCAGATCGTGGTCGGGGGCACCGATGTCGTGCGTGCTCACATATCCTCCGGGCGGCCGGTGATGTCCAGCCAGTAGAAACCGTGTCCTGGCAACGTCAACAGATAGGGCAGCTGGCCGATCCGCGGGAACGGCGTGTGGCCGGTGAGCTCGATCGGCACCGCGCCGTCGTGATCGCGCAGGTCCAGCTCGACCGGCTGCGGGAACCGCGACAGGTTGTTCACGCAGAGCACCGTGTGCGGCTGGCCCTTGATGCCGCCGGAGTCGCCGTCGAAGTGCAGCGTGTAGGACAGCACGGTGGGGTTCGACCCGCCGAGGTCGGTGAACTGGCCGACCGCGAAAGCGGCGTAGCGCTTACGGATCTCGATCATCCGGCGGGTCCAGTGCAGCAGCGAGGCGGTCGAGTTCATCTGAGCTTCGACGTTGACCGTCTGGAATCCGTAGATCGGGTCCATGATGGCCGGCAGGTAGAGCCGCGCCGGATCGCAGCGGGAGAAGCCGGCGTTGCGGTCGGGGGACCACTGCATCGGGGTGCGCACCCCGTCGCGGTCACCGAGCCAGATGTTGTCGCCCATGCCGATCTCGTCGCCGTAGTAGAGAACGGGCGAGCCGGGCAGGCTCAGCAGCATCGCGGTGAACAGTTCCTGCTGGTTGGTGTCGTTCTCCAGCAGCGTCGCCAGCCGGCGGCGGATCCCGATGTTCGCCTTCATCCGGGGATCCTTGGCGTATTCGTTCCACATGTAGTCGCGGTCCTCGTCGCTCACCATCTCGAGCGTCAGCTCGTCGTGGTTGCGCAGGAAGATGCCCCACTGCCCGGTCTCCGGGATGGCGGGCGTCTGCGCCAGGATCTCCGAGATCGGGAAGCGGGACTCGCGGCGTGCCGCCATGAAGATCCGCGGCATCAGCGGGAAGTGGAAGCACATGTGGCACTCGTCGCCGCCGACGGCGGGATCGCCGAAGTAGTCGACGACGTCGGCCGGCCACTGATTGGCCTCGGCGAGCAGGATCGCGTTCGGGTACTCGGTGTCCAGCACCTTGCGGCAGCGCTTGAGGAAGTCGTGCGTCCTGGGCAGGTTCTCGCCGTTGGTGCCCTCCTCCTCGAACAGGTACGGCACGGCGTCGAGCCGGAAGCCGTCGAGGCCGAGATCGAGCCAGAACCGCAGGATGTCGAGCATCTCGTCGCCCACGGCGGGATTCTCGAAGTTCAGGTCCGGCTGGTGCGAGAAGAACCGGTGCCAGAAGTACTGCTTGCGCACCGGGTCGAAGGTCCAGTTGCTGGGCTCGGTGTCGACGAAGATGATCCGCGCGTCGGGGTAACCAGTGTCGTCGTCGCGCCAGACGTAGTAATCGCCGTAGGGCCCGTCCGGATGGTTCCGCGACTCCTGGAACCAGCGGTGCGCGTCGGAGGTGTGGTTCATGACGAGGTCGGTGATGACCCGGATACCGCGCTCGTGGGCAGCGTCGAGCAGGGCGACGAAGTCCTCGACGTTGCCGAACTCCGGCAGAACCTTGCGGTAGTCCGAAATGTCGTATCCGCCGTCGCGCAGCGGCGAGTCGTAGAACGGCGGCAGCCACAGGCAGTCGACGCCGAGCCAGGACAGATAATCGAGCTTGTCGATCAGCCCTCGCAGGTCCCCGGTCCCGTCACCGTTCGAATCGGCGAACGCCCTGACGAGCACCTCGTAGAAGACCGCCCGTTTGTACCATTCCGGGTCGTTCTCGCCACCTGCAATGGGCCGTGCAGACCCGTACCGGCTGGCAGCGGGCTCCTGGACCGTGATCTGCCCGTCAATCTGCGACATGCTCACCTTTCTCGTTCTGTTCTTGCGGTTTCAGTCCCGCTGGGTTTTGCACTCTGTGCCGGTGGTGTGCGCCGGTCCGCGGCGGGCCGGTCCCTGAGGGCTCGACGTCCGCGATCAGTTCGACACGGCACCGATGTCCACCGATGAGCATGGCGTCAGGGCGACTGCCACGGCAGCAGGGTTCCCTCGGGCACCGTCGGGGTAAACGGAAGACCGCCGGATGACGTCATGCAGGGGCGGCCGGAGCAGGACAACGGGCGACGCTGCACGGGGTCATTCAGTCCGAGTCGGCCGGCCACGCGCCAAAGGTACCGGTGATGCCGACGCCCCGCCGACCACGTTTGGGCAGCACTCCGGCAGGGAAACATGATCTCTCGGTTCGGCGGCGTGGACAGATCGCGAGCACCGGACCTGATCATGCTAAATCGAGTCCGCCTGCGCGTTCGGTATCGATCGTTTCGGCTCGACAGGCCCACTGGTGTAGGAGATAGCACCCGGAAGGCGCTAAATTTCTCCCGTGAAGGCTCTCCGACGATTCACCGTCCGACCGCAACTGCCGCCGCAGCTGCACCCGCTCGGTGCTCTCATCCGCAACCTCAGGTGGTCCTGGCATCCCGCGAGCCAGGACCTTTTCGCAGACATCGACCGTGGTCTGTGGGCCAGGTTCGAGGGCGATCCGCTCAAACTGCTCGGCGCCGTCTCGGTGTCCCGGCTGGAGGAACTCGCCAGGGACGAGTCCTTCCTTGCCCGGATGCACGGCCTGGCAGCCGATCTCGACCATTACCTGCAGGACCCGCGGTGGTACCAGCATCAGGTCACCATCGGCCAGTCACTGCCGGCCGCCATCGCGTACTTCTCGATGGAGTTCGGCGTCACCGAGGTGCTGCCCAACTACTCCGGGGGTCTTGGCATCCTCGCCGGTGACCATCTGAAGTCCGCCTCCGACCTCGGTGTGCCGATCATCGGTGTCGGCCTGCTCTACCGGTTCGGCTACTTCTGGCAGTCGCTGTCCGCCGACGGATGGCAGCAGGAGCACTACCCCGCGCACGACCCGCAGGGCCTGCCGATCGAGCGCGTGCTGGACGGAAAGGGCGAACACCTGGCGATCAGCGTCCCGATGCCGGGCGGACGCCAATTGACGGCGAGGATCTGGGTGGCCCAGGTCGGCCGCGTGCCGCTGCTGCTGCTGGACGCCGACAACGAGACCAACGACGACTTCCTCCGGGCGACGACGGACAAGCTCTACGGCGGCGACCAGGACCACCGGATCAAGCAGGAGATCCTGCTCGGCATCGGCGGCGTCCGGGCCGTGCAGGCGTACGCGGCGGTGACCGGGCACCCGCTCCCCGAGGTGTTCCACATGAACGAGGGACACGCGGGATTCCTCGGTCTGGAACGGATCCGTGCGCTGATCGCAGACAGCGGCCTGTCGTTCGCCGAGGCGCTCTCCACCGTCCGGGCCGGCACCGTCTTCACCACCCACACCCCGGTCCCCGCGGGCATCGACCGGTTCCCGGTCGACCTGGTACGGCACTACCTGGACGCCGACTCCGCCGGCATGTCCCGGCTCGTACCCGGCCTCGTCGTCGACGAGGTCCTGGCCCTCGGGTCCGAGGACGATCCCAGCCGGTTCAACATGGCGCACATGGGGCTCCGGCTGGCACAGCGGGCCAACGGCGTCGCCAAGCTGCACGGCGAGGTTTCGCGACGGATGTTCGCCCCGCTGTACCCCGGCTTCGAGGCCGACGAGGTCCCGATCGGTTCGGTCACCAACGGCGTCCACCTGCCCACCTGGGCGGCCCGTGAGATGTACGACGTCGCGGGCGACATGGCCGACTGGCAGGACCTTGCGTCGGCATCGGAATGGCCTGCGCCGGACGCTGTCTCGGCCGAGCGGCTGTGGGACCTGCGGAACAAGCTGCGGCAGCGGCTGGTCGCGATGGCCCGCGCCACCGTCCGCCGATCGCACCTGCAGCGCGGCGCGACCGTTGCCGAACTCGGTTGGACCGAAACGATTCTCGACCCGGAAATCCTGACCATCGGGTTCGCCAGAAGGGTCTCGACCTACAAGCGGCTCACCCTGATGCTGCGCGATCCCGCCCGGCTGCGGGCGATCCTGCTCGACCCCGAGCGCCCCGTGCAGATCATCATCGCCGGCAAGGCCCACCCCGCCGATGACGGCGGCAAGCGGTACATGCAGGAGATGGTGCGGTTCACCGACGACCCGACGATCCGGCACCGCATCGCGTTCCTGCCCGACTACGACATGAGCATGGCCTCCGTGCTGTGCGCGGGTGCCGACGTCTGGTTGAACAACCCGATCCGTCCGCAGGAGGCCTCCGGGACGTCCGGCATGAAGGCCGCGCTGAACGGCGGGCTGAACCTGTCCATTTCCGACGGCTGGTGGGACGAGCTCTACGACGGCCACGACGGCTGGACCATCCCCACCGCGGACGGCGTCGGAGACGAGAGCCGCCGGGACGACCTGGAGGCCGCCGCGCTGTACGACCTGCTCGAGAAGCGGGTGGCGCCACTGTTCTACCGGCGCAACGAGACCGGCCGACCGGACGGCTGGGTGGACACCGTCCGGCACACACTGGCCTACCTCGGCCCGCGGGTGCAGGCGACCAGAATGGTGCGCGACTACGTCACCGACTACTACGGACCTGCGTCGGTGTATTCGCACGCTGTTTCGTCAGACCTGACGGTCGCCAAGGGGCTTGCTGCCTGGAAGGACCAGATCCGCGCTGCCTGGCCGAGTGTGCGGGTGATCAACGTCGACACCTCGGGCATCGGCACGGAGCCATCGCTCGGCAACGTGATGACCCTGCGCGCCCAGGTCGACCTCGGCGGTCTGGCGCCCGAGGACGTCCAGGTGCAATCGGTGACCGGCCGGGTGGACATCAACGAGCACCTGCACGACATCTCCACCGTCGACATGGTTTTCGTGCCGGCAACGGATGCCACCGGCGTGGTGGACACCGGCTTCCGGTACGAGGCGCACCTGCCGCTGACCCAGTCCGGTCCCGTCGGCTACACGGTTCGGGTGCTGCCCAAGCACGAACTGCTGGCGTCGCCGGCCGAACTGGGGCTGGTCACGACGGCCTAGATATCCCACGGCTGCAACTTGTCAAGCGGCTGCCGCGGTCAGGATGCGCCA